>NZ_JBEZBE010000013.1:0-204042 GCF_040646935.1 Streptomyces sp. NPDC044984 | reverse complement strand
CAGCGGCAGCGGGTCGCTGCTGGTGACCAGCTCCCGCAGCGGGTGCCGGGCCAGCACCGCGTCCACCTCCGGCGTCAACGCCGCCGCCAGCCGGGTGGCACAGGGCAGGGAGTCGTCCCGCAGGGTTTCGGCGGCGGCGAGAACCACGGCCTGTCCGTCCTCCCGCGGGATCCCGGCGGCCGCGCGCTCGTGGAGATCGGCGCCCTCCTCCAGGACCAGGCCGGTGTCGATGCCCGCCGGAACCTTGACGCCGGCGGTCCTGCGCCAGGTGGCCACGGGATCGCCCCAGGCCTCGACGCGGTAGGTCCACCGGCCCGGGCCGTCCGCGACGACCTCCGCGCCCCACCTGTCCGTGCCGGGCGCGAGCTCCCGCATCGGCGTGAACGGCCCCCGGCGTCCCTCCGGGTCCGTCAGCACCACATCGGCGGCGACCGCGTCGTGCCCCTCCCGGAAGAGTGTGGCCGTGACCTCGAACGTCTCGCCCACGACGGCCTTGGCCGGCCGCCTGCCGCAGTCGACGGACGGCCGGACGTCCCGTACCGGGATGCGGCCGATGGTCCGGGTCGTCTTCATGGGGTCTGTGCACCTCCGCCGTGCTCGACGCCCGGGCGGACGCCCGGGCGTGGGACCAGACAGCGGCGGGAAGGTCATTGCCTTCCCGCCGTGGAGCGCCGCTCGACGGTCGGCGGACCCCGTCGGACCGCGGCCGCCGCACGGGGCGTTTCGTTCTGTTCCTGCAGATAGGTGACGACGGTGGTGCGCAGATACCGCTCGGCGGCGTCCGCCGCCTCCCGGGCGCAGCGCTTGCCCATCAGCACGCAGAGGGTGTAACCGGCGTCCTCGAAGGTGGCTCGTACCGTGCGATCGGCCGGGGCCGCCAGCATCACGCGTTCCCAGGCCCGGTACCGGCGCAGCTGCCGGGCGACTTCGGCTTTGGCGGGTAGCAGCATGGCGCCGTGCACCTTTCCGGGGCTCGATTCGAGGCGCGTTGTCCCGGCGGTCGGGGCGGCGGCCGTGCGCGCAGGTGCACGGACCCGTAACGGCGATCGAGGTCTTCACACATGGTGCACGGGTGATGACGCAACGTCTTGTTGGCTTTTCAATCACCCGGGTGGTGCGTCGCGGCCCCCTCCCGCCCGAATGCCGCCCCCGTGTCACAGCCGTGCGCTCGTGTTGCACGAACGGACCAACCCCCCCACCCTGAAGGTGACTCAGAAGCGATACCCGCTCACGTTCCGTGTCCGGGGGCTCGCCCCGCGGGGGCGAGGAGGGACGAGAGCTTCGCGTGAGGAGCCAACGACCATGAAGACCGCAGTGCCCTGCTACTACCACCTCGACGTGGAAGTCAGCCCCGAGAGGGTGGGACAGGTCAGCCGCATACTGGCCGCTCACCTCCGGTTCTGGGACCTGGAGAACCTGATGGAGCCCGTCTGCGGCGGCGCCGAGATGCTGCTGCGGGCCATCGACGAGCACGCCACCGACAAGAACACGTCGATCGAGATGTGGTGGAACGGCCAGCACCTCATCACGGCCATCGGGGACAACGACCGCGCCCTGCGTCCCGACCAGGAGCTGCGCGGCTGCCTCGAGCACATCGCGGCGAGCAGCGACGGCTGGGGCTGCTGCGCCACCGAGAACGGCAGCAAGGTCATCTGGTTCTCGCAGCGCGCCCGCGCCGGCGAACGCGTCCCCCTCGTGCCGACCGCGCCCGACCCGCGCGAGAGTGAGGGCCTGGACCTGCCCCGCGAGGTGAGCGTCGCCACGCTCACCGGCCGGGTGCGAACGCCGGGCGGCCTCCTGGAGGAGGTCCGGTGACCCGGCGACAGAACCGGAAAGGGGCGCCCGCCTGGAGCGGGCGCCCCTACCCGCTGGGTGCGTCCTACGACGGCGAGGGCACCAACTTCGCGCTCTTCAGCGAGGTTGCCGAACGCGTCGACCTGGTCCTGGTCGACGACGAAGGACGGCACACCACCACCCGGCTCACCGAGGTCGACGGCTTCGTCTGGCACGGCTACCTCCCCGGTGTCGGCCCCGGACAGCGCTACGGCTACCGGGTGCACGGACCCTGGGCCCCGGCGGCCGGCGACCGCTGCAACCCGGCGAAGCTCCTCCTCGACCCCTACGCCACCGCGGTGGACGGACAGATCGACGACCACCCCTCGCTCTACGAGCGCAGCCCGCACGGCCCCGACCCCGCCGACAGCGCCGGACACACCGTGCTCGGCGTGGTGACCGACCCGGCCTTCGACTGGGGCGACGACACCCGGCCCGGCCGCCCCTACTCCGACACCGTGATCTACGAGGCCCACGTCAAGGGCCTCACCCGCACCCACCCCGACGTCCCCGCCGAGCTCCGGGGCACCTACGCCGGACTGGCGCACCCCGCGGTGGTCGGGCACCTCACCTCGCTGGGCGTCACCGCCGTGGAGCTGATGCCGGTCCACCAGTTCGTCCAGGACGGCGTGCTGCAGGGCCGCGGCCTGGCCAACTACTGGGGCTACAACACCATCGGCTTCTTCGCCCCGCACAACGCCTACGCCGCCCGCGGCACCCGCGGGCAACAGGTCACCGAGTTCAAGGAGATGGTGAAGACCCTGCACGCGGCCGGACTCGAGGTGATCCTCGACGTCGTCTACAACCACACCGCCGAGGGCAACGAGAAGGGCCCCACCCTCTCCTTCCGGGGCATCGACAACTCCTCGTACTACCGCCTGGTGGACGGCGACTGGGCGCACTACTACGACACCACCGGCACCGGCAACAGCCTGCTGATGCGCCACCCCCACGTCCTCCAGCTGATCATGGACTCGCTCAGGTACTGGGTCACCGAGATGCACGTCGACGGCTTCCGCTTCGACCTCGCGGCCACCCTCGCCCGGCAGTTCCACGAGGTCGACCGGCTGTCGGCGTTCTTCGACCTCATCCAGCAGGACCCCGTGGTCAGCCGCGTCAAGCTGATCGCCGAACCCTGGGACGTGGGCGAGGGCGGCTACCAGGTGGGCAACTTCCCCCCGCTGTGGTCGGAGTGGAACGGCCTGTACCGGGACGCCGTACGGGACTTCTGGCGCGGGGAGGAACACACCCTCGGCGAGTTCGCCTCCCGGCTGACCGGCTCCTCCGACCTGTATGCGCACCACCGGCGCCGCCCCCGCGCCAGCGTCAACTTCGTCACCGCGCACGACGGCTTCACCCTGCGCGACCTCGTCTCGTACAACGACAAGCACAACGAGGCCAACGGCGAGGGCAACCGGGACGGCGAGAGCGCCAACCGGTCCTGGAACTGCGGTGCCGAGGGCGCCACCCGCGACCCGGCCGTGCTCGAACTCCGCGCCCGCCAGCAGCGCAACTTCCTCGCCACCCTGCTGCTGTCCCAGGGCATCCCGATGCTCTCCCACGGTGACGAACTCGGCCGCACCCAGCGCGGCAACAACAACGCCTACTGCCAGGACAACGAGATCAGCTGGGTCGACTGGCGGCTCACCGGCGAACAGCGCGACCTGCTGGACTTCACCCGGAGACTGATCTCGCTGCGCCTCGCCCACCCCGTGCTGCGCCGCCGCCGCTTCTTCCGGGGCGAGACCGTGCGCCACGCCGACCAGCCGCTGCCCGACCTGGTGTGGCTGCTGCCCGACGCGCGGGAGATGACCGACGACGACTGGCGGCGCTCCGACGCCCACTCGGTCGGCGCGTTCCTCAACGGCGACGCCATCGCCGAACCCGGCCCGCGCGGCCGGCGCCTGGTCGACGACTCCTTCCTGCTGCTGCTCAACAGTCACTGGGAGCCCGTCCGCTTCCGGCTGCCGGACGCCTCCTACGGTGAACGCTGGACGGCCCTGATCGACACCGTCGACCCGGAGGGCGTCCCCGACGAGGCGGAGCACAAGGCGGGCACCACCCTCACCGTGGGCCCCCGGGGCCTGGTCCTGCTGTCCCGTCCGTCCCGCACGGCACGCTGACCGGCGGCGCCGCACCCGGTGTCAGCGCTCGCGGCGTGACGTCACCGTGAACTGGGCGCCCGCGTTGTCGCGGAGCACGGCCTCGTCGGCGCCCAGGGACAGCACACTGCCGCCGTGCCGCTCGGCCGCGCGGGCGCAGGCGGCCACGTCCTGCACCGCGAAGTGCACCTGCCAGTGCGGCCGGACCGCCGGATCGGGAGCCGACTCCGCCGCCCCCGACTCGATCCGCGCCACCACGTCCCCGCCGCTGCGCAGCACCACTTCCTCGCCCTCGTACTCCACCTCGACACAGCCCGGCTTGTCGGACGCCCAGTCGAAGACCCCGCCGTAGAAGATCGCGGCGTCGAAGGCGTCACGGGTGTGCAGCCGGACGAACGCGAGCTGGGCGCGGCGCCAGGTGGGCCAGTCGCTGAACAGCTCGCCCTCCCAGACCCCGAACGTCGCCCCGTCCCGGTCGGCCAGCAGTGCCGCGCGCCCGGGCGGCAGGGAGATCGGGCCGACCGCCGCGGTGCCGCCGCGCTCCTGCACCCGCGCCGCCGCCTCGTCGGCGCTGCGCACCGCGAAGTACGGCGTCCACGCCACCGCCATCTGCCACATGCCGGCGACCCCGGCGATGCCGGCCACCGGCCGGCCCTCGGACAGGGCGATGCGGAACCGGTCGCCGAGGCGCACCGGACGCCACTCCCAGCCCAGCACCGCCCCGTAGAACTCCTCGGTCGCCTTCATGTCGTGGCTGGTCAGGCTCACCCAGCAGGGCGCCCCGAATACGGAGTGCGTCGAGAAGACGTCCGTCGCGCCGGCGGGGGAGGGCATGTCGTGGTTCATGGCAGTCGCGTCCTGATCTCGTCGGCCTGGCAGCCACCCGGAGGGCACCAGTGTCCGCCGGGTACCCCCCGGGGCGCCTGCCGAGTACCCCGGCGGCGGCACCGAAACGGAAGGCCCCGCCGCCCCGGGCCACCCCGGTGGCGCAGGACGGCCCCAATGGCGACGATGGATGGATCGGACACTGGGTGAAGGCACTCAAGCACTATGCGAAGGCACCACGAGAGCGGCACACCGGACCCGGAGGTGACCATGCCCACGGACGGGGGCGCGGACCGCATCCTCCAGCTGGAGGAAGAGGTACAGCAGCTGAAGGACGCGGTCGTCTCGCACGCGGTGGTGGACCAGGCGATCGGCATGGTCGTCGCGCTCGGGCGGGTCTCGCCCGACCAGGGCTGGACCGTGCTGAAGGAGGTCTCCCAGCGCACGAACATCAAGCTGCGCAACGTGGCCGACCTGATCCTCGTCTGGGGGCGCACCGGGCTCCTGCCGACGGAGGTGCGGACGGTGCTGGAGGAGGTCCTGGACCGGCTCGGCCCCACCCAGATCCCGGGCGCGCCGCCGGAGGACTGACGCGCCCCGCGGAGCCCGCCCGGCTCAGCCGGTCTCGGTGAGCAGTTCCTCGCGCAGCTGGGTGAAACAGCTGTTGAGCAGCCGGGAGACGTGCATCTGCGAGATGCCGAGCTGTTCGGCGATGCCGCTCTGCGTCATTCCCCGGAAGAACCGCAGGTAGAGGATGATCCGCTCGCGCTCCGGCAGGGCCTCCAGACAGGGGCGTACCGCCACCCGGTCGACGACGGTGTCGTAGGCCGGGTCGGGGCCGCCGATCGCGTCGCCCAGGGCGTAACCGTCGGTGCCCGGCATCTCGGCCTCCAGCGACAGGGCGGAGAAGCACTCCAGGGCCTCCATCCCGGTGCGCACCTCGCTCTCGGTCAGCCGGGTGTGCGCGGCGATCTCGGCGACCGTGGGAGAGCGGCCCGGAGTGGTCTGCGCCAGCTCCTTCGCCGCGTGCCGCACACGGTTGCGCAGGTCCTGGACCCGGCGCGGCACGTGCAGCGTCCACATGTGGTCGCGGAAGTGGCGCTTGATCTCGCCGGTGACGGTCGGCACGGCGTACGCCTCGAAGGCGTTGCCGCGCGCCGGGTCGTAGTGGTCCACTGCCTTGACCAGACCGAGGGCCGCCACCTGGTACAGATCCTCCAGGGCCTCACCGCGGCCCCGGAAACGGACGGCGATGCGCTCGGCCATGGGTAGCCAGGCCGTGACCAGTGCGTCGCGCAGCATCCTGCGCTCGGGCCCTTCGGGCAGCCGGGCCAGGCGCGCGAAGTCCCCCGCCGTGTCGGGGGCGTCGTCGTGGGAGTGCTGCTTCCTGGGACTGACGGTACGCATCACGCGCACCTCCCTGAGCGGGGTGCCGGATGGACAGAACCCGTGGGAAGCGGCGGCTCGGACCACGACAGGCCCGCGGCCGGCGAAGCGGTTCCCACGGACGTGCCTCCTGTCCGAAGCACTGAGGATCCCCTTCCCCGTGGTCCGTCATTCCAAAACTCTTCCCGGAATTCCGCGGGGGAAATTACCGGAGGGCGCACGGTGGGAAATCGAATGAATTCATGGCGTGAAATTCCCCGCGGCGGAGCGGGTGGCTCCGGGGCGGCCCCTCCCCGCCGTCGCGGACCGCCCGGACGGCGCGCCGGTGATCACGGCGCCGGACGTGATGTGCGGCACGCCCTCGCCGGCGGCCGGCCGGCCGGCCGGGGGGATTCCTCCAGCGCAGCGCTTGATCACCGATCAGACCGGGCGAACCGCCTGACCACAGCGCATTCCGCTCATTTGACAGTGCGCCGAGGCCGCAGATAGGAAGCATCGGACAGAAGTCGAGAGGTGCACTGTGTACGAGCCGAACGTGGTCGGGGACTGGCAGGAGTACGACGAGCATGCCGGTCTGCGCGTCCGCGTCCACCGTCTGGAATCCGGCGAACCGCCGAAGGGACGGGACGACGCCGCCGAGGGGCTGACGTATTTCAGTGTCCGTGTGACCGTCGAGAATCGCGGCGACCGGCCTTTCTGCATTCACGTCGAGGACGGCCAGATCGACGTACGGACCGGCCCCGACGGTGAGAGCGCGTTCATCGACTGGCGCAACTCGCAGTTCATCGAGGGCTTCGACGTCTACCCGCTGCGCCGCGCCACCGCCGTCCTCTACGCCGCCGGTCCCGAGGCGGCCCTGAGCCAGGTCGACGTCCAGGTCCAGCTGCGCGTCGACGAGGAGTGGGCCGGGCGCCGGCTGTGGGCGGGCGGCATCGGCGTGCACGAGGGCTCCGCGGGGGCGCCCGCGGGCGCGTGCCGGGACAGCCTCGCCCAGCAGGTGAGCGTCTTCCTGCAGGAACAGGCGGAGGAAGGCACCGCCTGACCGCCGCGTCAGTGCGGGATGCCGTCGATGATCTCGCGGGCGCCCTGCCGCAGCAGCGCCACGGCGACCGAGGTGCCGAGCGTGGCCGGGTCGAGCCGCCCCGCCCACTCGTGCGCGTTCAGCCGGGTCTTGCCGTCCGGGGTGAAGACGCACGCCCGCAGGGACAGTTCGCCGCCGCGGTCCACCCGTGCGTAGCCGGCGATCGGGCTGTTGCAGTGCCCCTGCAACACGTGCAGGAACATGCGCTCGGCGGCGGCCTCGCGATGGGTGTCCGGGTGGCCGAGGGCGCCGACCGCCTCGATCAGGCCGGTGTCGCCCTCACGGCACTGCAGCGCGAGGATGCCCGCGCCGATGGGCGGCATCATGGCCTCGGGGGAGAGCACCTCGCTGATCACGTCGGTGCGGCCGATCCGTTCCAGGCCGGAGACCGCCAGCAGCAGGGCGTCCGCCTCCCCGGCCGCGAGCTTCTCCAGCCGCCGGTTGGCGTTGCCGCGCAGCGGTACGCACGTCAGGTGCGGGTGGGTGGCGGCCAGTTGGGCGACCCGGCGCACCGAGGAGGTGCCGATCCGGGTGCCGGGCGCGAGCTCGTCCAGGGTGAGGCCGTCCGGGTGCACGAGGGCGTCGCGGATGTCGTCCCGCTCCAGGAACGCGGCGAACACCGTGCCCGCCGGGAGCGGCCGGTCGGCGGGCACGTCCTTGACGCAGTGCACGGCGACGTCCGCCTCGCCGGCGAGCAGCGCGGCGTCCACCTCCTTGGTGAACGCGCCCTTGCCCTCCACCTTCGACAGATCGCCGAGCCACTTGTCCCCGGTCGTCTTCACCGGTACGACCTCGGTGCGCACACCGGGACGGGCGGCGGCCAGCTCGGCCCGGACGCGCTCCACCTGGGCGAGCGCCATGGGCGAGTCGCGGGAGACGATGCGGATCAGTTCGGGAGTGGACATGCCGTCACGATAGACCGTCGAAGGGCCCGCCCGGGCCGGGACGTCGAACGGCGCCCCGGCGTCAACGAGCCGTGTGCGCTCAGGCGTTCGGGTCGAACGGGATGCCGGAGGGCTTGGCCGCCGCGAGGTGGGAGGCGAAGCTGCCGTCCTTCAGCCCGAAGTGGGCGCTGCCGAAGTCGTACGAGCTGAGCTTGTCACGCAGTCCCGCCGGGTAGCCGTTCCAGCCGACCAGCGCCGGGTACTGCCAGCTGCCCTTGTGGTTCTCCGGCGGCTCGTCGCCCGAGCCGGCGAGGCGGAAGCAGTGGGTGCCGATGCCGTCCTTGTGGTACACGATCTTCGGATGCGTGCCGTCGAAGCGGACCGCCGACCGCGCGTGGACCGTGAACGAACCGTGGTTGGACGTCGAGACGTACTGGACGGTGTCGTTCTGCACCCACACCACGACGTGCTCCCAGTCGTGTCGGTGGCCCCCGAGGCTGGTGCCCGGCAGGGCCTGGTCCTTCTCGAAGTACAGGCCGTAGACGACGGCGCACCAGCCGTTGTTGCACTTGGAGCGGGAGTAGCCGTTGGTGTTGTCCAGGTCCGAGGCGTCACGGCAGTTGCCGTTGAGGGCGCCGGTCGGGTTGAGGCCGGTGTTGACGGAGCCGTCCGGGCCGATCGCCGCCGTCGGGTAGCAGCCGTCGGTGTCGTAGTCGTAGGCGGGCTGGTACGTCCGCTCCAGGGCGTCCGCGTCGGCCGGCAGGGCGGGCGGGGGTGCGGCGAAGGCGGTGGCGGGGAAGGCGATGACGAGCGCGGCCGCGCCGGCCAGGCCGGTCAGCCATCTCCTGCGGTGCGTTCGGGACGTGCTCGACGGCACTGCGTCCTCCTCATGGTCCGGGCGCAGCCAACGGCTGTGGGGGAATGGGGAGTTCAGCATTCCGGCTGGACGTATACATGCCAAGAGGGTGCGGGCGTACCGCTGGTGAAGCGCGGCCCAACATTCGCCGCGCCGGGTTCCGGATCGGGCCGGGTCGCCCGGAATGCCGGCCGCCGTCCCCTCGGGCGTGAGGCGCGGTCCCGGGTGCGGCCGGAACGGTTGCCGCGGTGCCGCCCCGGCGGTCGGGGGTGTGGGCGATTGATTGAGTTACGCAATGAGATGGTAAAGTGCGGTGCATGTCCACACCCGACGTCCCCGCCCCCGAGGAAGTGGCCGAGATCGAGCGCGCGCTCCACCGCCTCACCTATCTGAGCACGCGCGCACGTCAGCACGAGCGGCTGATGGCCCTGGCGGGTGTGCCGCTGGACCGGGCCGCCGTCGCGCTGCTGCGGCAGATGGCGGACACCGAGCCGATGCGGCCGGGGGAGCTGGCCGCCCGGCTGGGAGTGGAGGCCTCGCACGTCACGCGCACGGTGCAGCAGCTGCAGAAGACCGGCCATGTCACCCGCGTCCCGGACCCCGACGACCGCCGCGCCCAGCGCATCGAACTCACCGAGGCCGGCCGGGAGGCCATCGCCCGGATCCGGGAGGCGGGGGTCCGGGGCATGCAGGTGGCCCTGGCCGACTGGTCGCCCGAGGACCTGCGACAGCTCGCCGCCCTCTTCCACCGCATGGTCGACGACTTCCTCGCCCACGCCGCCGAGGAGCCGGAACCCGCCCGCGGTACCTGACGGCAGGCGGCCGAGGCGTTCCGGGCCCTCGGGGCCGGTTTCGTCCGGCGCTCATCGTGCGTCCGGCTCGCGCGTCCTCGGCGGGGCCGGGGCGGGCTCACGCAGTCCCCACAGCAGCAGACGGCCCAGCAGGGGCAGGGCGATCAGGGGGAGCAGGGCCGTGCGGAGGGAGGTCGTGTCGGCCAAGGCGCCGAGGACGGGTGCCGACAGGCCGCCGACACTCACCGCCAGACCCAGGGTGACCCCGCTCGCCGTGCCGATCCGCCGGGGAAGGTAGTCCTGGCCGAGGGTGAGGTGCAGGGAGAAGGGCACGTACAGGCCCGCCGACGCCAGCGCCACGCACCCGTACACCGCGGGCCCCGGCACCAGCGCCACTCCGGCGACCGCGAGCACGGTCAGCGCGTACGAACGGCGCACCACCGTCAGCCTGCCGTACCGCTCGGCGAGCCGGCCCCCGGCCACCGTGCCCGCCGCCCCGCCGGCGTAGAGCACGCACAGCGCGGCCGTGCCGGCCACCTCGCCGCCCCCGGTGCGCTCACGGACGTACAGCGAGACGAACGCGCTCAGCCCGACGAAGACGACCGACCGGCAGGCCACGGCGCCGGACAGGCGCAGGAAGGACGGCCAGTCGTCCCGCCCGGCCGGGACCGGGGCGCCCGCGCCGCCCGCGCCGGGCCCCGCCGACCGTACGACCGCCGCGCACAGCGCCGCGCCCACCAGGGCCGGGACCACCAGCAGGGGGGAGGCGCGCAGCCCGCCCGTCGCGGCCACGGCGGCGACCAGCAGCGGCGCCAGGGCGAAACCCACGTTGCCGCCCAGGGAGAAGCGGCCCATCGCCGTATGGCTGCCGGCGGCCGCCGCGCGCGCCGCACGCGCGGCCTCCGGGTGGTAGGCGGCGACACCCGCTCCCGACACGGCGACCACCGCCAGCGTCAGCGCGTAGGAACCGGTGACCCCGCTGAGGGCGACACCGGTCCCGGCGGCCAGCGCGCTCACCGGCAGCAGCCACGGCATCGCCCACCGGTCGGTGAGCGCCCCGAACAGCGGCTGCACCAGCGACGACAGCAAGGAGGCGGCCAGTACGACCCCCGAGGCGGCGGCGTACGAATAGGCGCGCTCGGCGACGAAGTACGGCACCAGGGCGGCCACGGCCCCCTGGTACACGTCCACGCAGGCGTGCGCGACGGACATCAGCGCGATGGGGCGACGGCGGCCCACGGAGAGGAGATCTGCGGTCACCCCGCGATCCTCCGCGGGCGTCCGCCCGTCCCGCTTCCGTTAATCTGCCGACTTGTGTCGCACATCCGCCACGATCCGACCGCACCCACCCGCGCCCGGCACCTGTCCGCGGGGGAGCGGATCGACGCCCACCGGCACGACGACCACCAGATCGTCTACGCGGGCTCCGGCGTCGTCGAGGTGACCACCGACGCCGGCACCTGGTTCGCGCCCGGCACCCGCGCCATCTGGGTGCCCGCCGGGACCGTGCACGCCCACCGGGCGCACGGCAGGCTGGAGCTGTACCTGGTCGGGCTGCCCGCCGACGACAACCCGCCGGCCCTGGACTCCCCGGCCGTGCTCGCCGTCGGCCCGCTGCTGCGCGAGCTGATCCTCGCGTACACCCGCGACCCCGCCGACGACAGCCCCGAACGCGGTCGCCTGCTCACCGTGCTGCGGGACCAGCTGCGCGTCTCGCCCCAGCAGCCCCTGAAGCTGCCCACGCCCGCCGACCCGCGGCTGGCCGCGGTGTGCGCGCTCGTCCACGCCGACCCGGCCGACAGGCGCACCCTGGCCGACCTCGGTGCGGCGGCCGGCGTCGGCGAACGCACCCTCAGCAGGCTCTTCCGCCACGAGTTCGGCATGACGTTCCCGCAGTGGCGCACCCAGTCGCGGCTCTACCACGCCCTGCGGATGCTGGCCGACGGAGTGCCGGTGACGACCGTCGCGCACCGCTGCGGCTGGGCCTCCGCCAGCGCGTTCATCGACGTCTTCCGCCGCTCCCTGGGCCACCCGCCGGGCGTGTACCGACGTCGATCCTGACCGGCCCGGACCCCGGCCGCCCCACCGCTGCTTACTGTCGGGTAATATCGCGCGGCAGGTCATCGGAGGAGGAACCGTGTCCCGGTCCGAACGCTCGCCCCTGCTGCTCGCCGGCCTGCTGGCCGCCGCGGGCACCGCCCACTTCGCCGCCCCCCGGTGGTTCGACCACACCGTGCCGTGCTCCCTGCCCGGCTCGCCCCGGACCTGGACCTGTGCCAGCGGTGCCGTCGAACTCGCGCTGGCCGCCGGGCTGGCGCTGCCCCGCACCCGCAGGGCCGCCGCACTGGCCGCGGCGGCTTTCTTCGTCGGCGTGTTCCCCGCCAACGTGAAGATGGCCGTCGACTGGCGGCACCGCCCCGCCCCGCAGAAGGCCGCGGCCCTCGGCCGGCTGCCCCTGCAGGTGCCGCTGGTGCTGTGGGCGCGCGGCGTCGCCAAGGGCGCGGAGGGCCGGTCGTGAGCGGGCGGGTGGAGAAGGGCGACACGGCTCCGGACTTCGCGCTCCCGGACGAGACCGGCACCGTCCGCCGGCTCTCGGAGCTGCTCGCCGAGGGGCCGGTGGTGCTGTTCTTCTACCCGGCCGCGCTGAGCCCCGGCTGCACCGCGCAGGCCTGCCGCTTCCGCGACCTCGCCGCCGAGTTCGCCGCGGTGGGCGCGCGGCCGGTGGGCGTCAGCTCGGACGCCGTCGAGCGGCAGGCGGAGTTCACCGGACGGCACTCCCTCGGCATGCCCCTGCTGTCCGACGCCGACGGCACGGTCCGTGAGCGGTTCGGCGTGAAGCGGGGGATCGCCCTGGCGCCGACGAAACGGGCCACCTTCGTCATCGGCCGGGACCGCACCGTCCTGGAGGTCGTGCGCAGCGAACTGCGGATGAACACCCACGCGGACCGGGCGCTCGCCGCGCTCCGCGATCGCACCCCCTAGCCCGCCGGGGCACCGGGCCGCGGTTGAGAGCGGATGGCGATGGGCCGATGCTGGACCAATGGAAGATGCCTCCGCCGCGGTGGTCGTCGATGCCCGCGGCACCGTGACGGGGTGGAGCGAGGGCGCCCGGAGGCTGACCGGGTTCCCCACCGACGAGGCCGTGGGCCGCGGCGTGCGGGAACTGCTCGCCGGGGACGCGCCGCCCGGCACCCCGCCCGTGCCCTCCGGAACCGTTGCGGTGCGGCACCGCGACGGCCGTCTCGTACCGCTCCGGCTGACGGTCTGCCCCGTCTCCGGCGCGGGGGAGGCACCGAGCGGGTACGTGATCACCGCAGAGCCGGCCGAGTCCGCCGGACCGGCCGAGAGGTCGCTGGCGGGTCGGGCATTCCAGCAGGCGTCCCTGGCGGTGTCCGTCCTCGACGCCGAGCAGCGCTTCGTACGGCTCAACGACGCCGCCTGCGAGGTACTGGGCGGGCCCGAGGAGAGCCTGCTCGGACGGACCTACCTCGACACCGTGGGGCGGAGCGAACAAGCCCGCGGCGTCGACCGGCAGCTGCGCCGGGTCGCCGAGACCGGCGAGCCCCTGCACCACGAGAGCTTCGGCCGGGCGCCCTCCAGCTCCCGGGGCCATGCCTGGAACATCGAGATGTGGCCGGTGCGCGACCTCACCGGCGAGGTGGTCGGCACCGCGATGGCGGGCCTGGACAGCACCGAGCAGTACTACGCCCGACACCGGCTGGCGCTGCTGAACGAGGCCGCCACCGCCATCGGCACCACCCTGGACGTCGTACGCACCGCCGAGGAGCTCGTGGAACTCCTCGTGCCGACGCTCGCCGACTACGCCGCCGTCGACCTCTTCGACTGGGTCCTCCACGCCGACGAACCCCCGGTCCGGCCGGACACCGGGGTCGTACTGCGCCGGGTGGCGCACGGCTCCGCCGCCGAGGGCGCCCCCGAGGCGGCCGTGCGCCTCGACCAGACGGACGTCTACCCGCCCTCCTCCCCGCCCGCGCGGGCGCTGCGCGAGTGCAGGGCGGTGCTCGCCCGCGCCGGCGAGCCGGACTTCGACCGGTGGATGGCCGAGCGCGGCGCCCCCGAGTGCGTCGCCGGCGTCCACTCGCTGCTGGCCGTGCCGCTGCGCGCCCGCGGCACTACCCTCGGCGTCGCGGTCGCCCTCCGCAACGTCCACCCCGAGGGGTACGCCGACGACGACGCCGCGCTCGCCGAGGAACTCGCCAGCCGCGCCGCCGTCTGTGTCGACAACGCCCGCCGCTTCGCCCGCGAACGCACCACCGCGCTGACGCTCCAGCGCAGCCTGCTGCCCAGGGAGCTGCCCGGCCAGGCCGCCGTCGAGGTCGCCCACCGCTATCTGCCCTCCGGGTCGGCGGCCGGCATCGGCGGCGACTGGTTCGACGTGATCCCGCTGGCCGGCAGCCGGGTCGCCCTGGTCGTGGGCGACGTCGTCGGCCACGGCATCCCCTCCACGGCCACCATGGGCCGGCTGTGCACGGCCGTACGCACCCTCGCCGACGTGGACCTCCCGCCCGACGAGCTCCTCACCCACCTCGACGACCTGGTCACCCATCTCGCCTCCGACGACCGCGACGACGTCGGCGAACTCGGCGCCACCTGCCTGTACGCGGTCTACGACCCGGTCTCGCGCTTCCTCAGCGTGGCCGCCGCCGGGCATCCCCCGCCCGCCCTCGTCCTGCCCGACGGCACCTGCCGGCTCATCTCCGTGAACGCGGGCCCGCCGCTGGGTGTGGGAGGGCTGCCGTTCGAGGCGACGGAGCTCCGGCTGCCCGAGGGCTCCGTCGTCGCCCTCTACACCGACGGCCTGATCGAGGACCGCGACCGCGACATCGACCGCGCCACCGACGAGCTGCGCCGCGCCCTGGCGGTGCCCGCCGACTCGCTGGAGTCCCTGTGCGACGGCGTGCTGAAGGACGTACTGCCGCAGGAGCCCGGCGACGACGTGGCGCTGCTCCTGGCCCGCACCCGGGCCCTGGGCGCCGACCAGGTCGCCACGAGGGAGGTGCCGCCGGACCCCGAGGAGGTGGCCGCCGCCCGGCAGTGGGCCGGCGAACGGCTGGCCGCGTGGGGGCTGGACGAGATCGCCTTCCTCACCGAACTCGTCGTCAGCGAACTGGTCACCAACGCCATCCGGTACGGCGCGCCGCCCGTCCAGCTGCGGCTGATCCGCGACCGCACCCTCATCTGCGAGGTCTCCGACGCCAGCGCCACCTCACCGCATCTGCGCCGCGCCCACGTCTACGACGAGGGCGGCCGCGGACTGCTGCTGGTGGCCCAGCTCACCCAGCGCTGGGGCAGCCGCCAGACGGACGGCGGCAAGACGATCTGGGCGGAACAGCCGCTGCCGCAGCCCTGATCCGCCGTCCGGTCCCCGTCGGCCCCCGGCCCCGGCACCGGGTCAGAACTCCTCGTGCACCTCCGGGTCCCCGCCAATCCGCCGGTGGGCGCGGTCGGCGATCGTCCGCATCTGGGCGGCGTCCAGTTCGAAGCCGAAGACGTCGAGGTTAGCGCGCTGCCGCTCCGGATCGGACGACTTGGGGACGGGGAGCGCGCCCAGCTGGACGTGCCAGCGCAGCACCGCCTGGGCCGGGGTGACCCCGTGCGCCTCGGCGACGGCGGCCACGGCCAGGTCGTCCAGGAGCGTCGAGCCGCGGCCGAGCGGGCTCCAGCTCTCGACCAGCACGCCCTTGCCGGCGTGGTACGCGCGCAGTTCCTCCTGCGGGAAGAAGGGATGCAGCTCGATCTGGTTGACCGAGGGCAGCACCCCGGTCTCCTTCTCCAGCCGCTCGATGTGGGCGGGCGTGAAGTTGGAGACGCCGATCGACCGGACCAGGCCGTCCTCCCGCAGCCTGATCATGGCCTTCCAGGAGTCGACGTACCGGTCGACGCGGGGGAGCGGCCAGTGGATCAGGTAGAGGTCGACGTACTCCAGGCCGAGCCGGGCGCGGGACTCCTCGAAGGAGGCGAGGGTCTCCTCGTAGCCGTGGTGCCGGCCCGGGAGCTTCGTCGTCACGACGACCTCTTCGCGCGGGACGCCGGCCCGGGCCACGGCACGGCCGACACCGGTCTCGTTGCGGTAGTTGGCCGCCGTGTCGACGAGGCGGTAACCCGCCCGGAGGGCCTCGGCCACCGCCCGCTCCGCCTCGGCGTCGTCCATCGGCCAGGTGCCCAGGCCCAGGGCGGGGATCGTGGTGCCGTCGTTGAGGGTGTGGCTCGGGATGCTGCTCACCAGGGTGCCTTCCCGTTGACAGTGTCGTCCTCCCAGCGTCGGGGACGAGGGGGTCGATGATCAACCGGACGGGTAGGGAGACCGGTGGTGACGACCGACGGAGTGGGGAACGTATGACGACGCGCAGGGACGGCACGGGGGAGGGCACGGCGGTGGAGGTGCGTCCGGTCGCCGGGCACATCGGGGCCGAGATCACCGGTGTCGACCTCGCCGGTGACCTCGACGACACCGTGACCGCCGCCATCAGGGCGGCGGTGCTCCGCTGGAAGGTGGTGTTCTTCCGCGGCCAGCGCCTCGACCACGCCGGGCACGTGGCGCTGGCCCGCCGGTTCGGCGAACCGGTCGTGCTGCCCCGGCGCGGAAAGGCCTCGCCGGCGGACTTCCCCGAGATCGAGACCACCGCCGACCGGCTGGAGCTCGGCGGACGCTTCGGCATGGAGCACGACGAGTGGCTGCGGCGCCGCCGCCACACCCTGCTGCGCGGCTGGCACTGCGACCACGGCGCCCGCGTCGACCCGCCGGCCGCGACGATCCTGCGCGCCGAGACCGTCCCGCCCTACGGCGGCGACACCACCTGGTCGAACCTGGCCGCGGCGTACGCCGGACTCTCCGCCCCGGTGCGGGAGTTCGCCGACCGGCTGCGCGCCGAGCACCGGCTGGGGGTCGGCTACCAGCCCCGCCCCGGCGACGACGCCTACCTGCGCCACCTGCTGGACCGTCAGACCGCCTCGGAGCACCCCCTGGTGCGCGTCCACCCGGAGACCGGGGAGCGGTTGCTGTTCGTCAACGGCTACTACGTCGAGCAGATCACCGGTCTGTCCCGCCCCGAGAGCGCGGCCGTCCTGGAGATGCTGCTGGAGCAGGCGACCCGGCCCGAGTACACCGTGCGGTTCCGCTGGGAGCCGGGCAGCGTGGCGTTCTGGGACAACCGGGCCACCATCCACCTGGCCCCGGGCGACACGGCCCACCTCGACCATCCGCGGATCATGCACCGGGTGATGCTCGCCGGTGACGTCCCGGTCGGCGTGGACGGCCGGCCCTCGCGGCCGGTCACCGGCACCGCGCCGGGCCGCTGGTAGCGGGCCCGCACCGGTGTGGGGACTCCGGCACCAGGACCGGGTGGCCGGCCGGCCCGCCACCCTCACCCGAACTCGCTGGAACTCACTCGAACCGCGAGACGTCGCCCGCGCCCCGGCGTACGATCTCCGCCTCGCCGCCCGAGAAGTCGATCACCGTGGTCGGCTCGGTGCCGCAGTCGCCGGAGTCGAGCACCGCGTCCACCTGGTGGTCGAGCAGGTCCTTGATCTCCCAGCCCTGGGTCATCGGCTCGTCCTCGCCGGGCAGCAGCAGGGTGCTGGACAGCAGGGGCTCACCGAGTTCGGCCAGCAGGGCCTGGGTGACGACGTGGTCCGGGATGCGCACGCCGACCGTCTTCTTCTTGGGGTGCAGCAGCATCCGCGGCACCTCCTTCGTCGCGGGCAGGATGAACGTGTAGCTGCCCGGGGTCGACGCCTTCACCGCGCGGAACACGTCGTTGTCGATCCGTACGAACTGGCCGAGCTGCGCGAAGTCCCGGCACATCAGGGTGAAGTGGTGCCGGTCGTCCAGCTTGCGGATCGTGCGGATCCGGTCGATGCCGGCCCGGCTGCCCAGACGGCAGCCGAGTGCGTAACAGGAGTCCGTGGGGTACGCGACCAGGGCGTCGGAGCGGATGCTCTCGGCGACCTGTGCGATGGTGCGCGGCTGGGGGTTGTCGGGGTGCACGTCGAAGTACTTCGCCATTCACCGAGCTTATGCGCCCGCCCGCGAGGACCGCGCACGCCGTCCCGGAGGTACGGTGCGCCGAAGCGCCGGGATGAGCCGCGCGCACGGGTGAGGTAGCGTCCCTGACCTGGGCGGGGACGCGTGAACGAGGGGAAGGCCGAGGTGGCAGGCCGTAGGGACGGAATCCGGCGGACGCCGGCGGCGGCCGGGGAGCATCCGGTGTGGGCGCGGGAACTGCTCGAGCATCTGCGTCCGGCCGGGCGCGACGTCGGCCGGGTCGTCGACTGGCTGGCCGCCACCGCGCACGCCGAGGTGTCCCTCCAGGACGCCGCCGGCACACTGCTCGCCGGGGCCCGGCTGCCGCTGGACGACGCCCTCGTCGCCGGCCTCGGCTCCGGCCGGATCGCCTCCGCCGCCTGGGAGGGGGAGGGGCGCCACATGCGCCTGGTGAAGATCGGACACCCCTCGGGCACCTGCGTGCTGGCCGTCTCCCGCAAGACCCCCTTCGACCGGCACGCCTCGGACGTCGTCACGCACACCGCCCAGGTGATCGAACTCCTGCTGGCCGCCCACGAGACCACCGCCGCCGGACACCGGCTGCGGCGGGCCACCGCCGATCTGCGCCTCGCGATCCTGCAGCTGCTGATGGTCGAGGACACCGTCGCCGCCCGCCGGGTCGCCGCCGGACTCTGGCCCGGCCTGCTCGACGCCGACACGGCCTGCGTCTACGTCGTCGAGTCCGCGCCCGCCCTGCGCGACCGGCTCGCCGCGGAGTGCCTGGACACCACGCGGGAGGAGGCGCTGGTCGTGCGCTGCCCGGCGATGGACGGGCACGTGATCGTCGTCAGCCCCCGCGAGGCCACCGCCGCCGAGCTGCGGTCGCTGGTCGAACGGCACCCGGGCACCTTCCTCGGCGGCAGCGTGTGGCAGAGCCTCGCCCGTACCGCCACCGCGTACGGGCAGGCCGTCAGCGCCCTGGCGGTGGCGCGCTTCCGCGCCGACAAGACGGCCGTGTACGCCGAACGCACCCACCCGGAGCGGCTGATGGACCCCGCCGCGCTGCGTGGCTGGGCGGCCCGGGTGCTGCGCCCGCTCGACGCGCTGCCGCACCACACCCGGGCCGAACTCCTCGCCACCACCCGCCTCGGCCTGGAGTTCACCGCCGTCAGCGCGGCCAAGGTCCTCGGCGTCAGCCGCAACACCGTGCGGGCCCGCATGGAGCGCGTCGAGGCCATGCTCGGCGTGGACTTCGACGACGTCACCGTCCGTGCCGTGGTGCACCTGGCGCTGCACACCCAGATCAACCTCCTGGACGGGCAGGCGGGCGGCGACGGCGCGGCCCCCTCCCCGGGCCTCGCCGGCCTGCTGGCCGGCCCCGCCCTCGGCGGCTGGGCGCGGGAGCTGCTGGGGAGGCTGGAGGGGGACACCCGGAACGTGCGCCGCACCCTGTGCGCCTGGATCGCCGCCGGGGGCAACGCCGAGCGGGCCGCGCAGAGCCTGGGCATGCACGCCCAGACCGTGCGCGAGCACGTGCGCAGCGCCGAACCGGTCCTGGAACGCCAGCTGCTGGCCGCCGGGACCGACCTGTACGAGGTCGTGCTGGCCCATCTGGCGGTGGGTGACCTGGAACAGCCGGTGCTCACGGACGGGTGAACCGGGCCTTTCGGACTCAGTTGTGCACGGATGAGTCCTCCGGCGGCCGCAGCGGGCATCGGTGCGCTACACAGCACCGCCCCGCAGCGCATAGTTTCGGCACACGGCGGGGGCACGACCGGAACGGGGGACCGGTCGCGCCCCGGCCTTTTTTGTCGCCGTGTGCCTTCGGCGGGGACGGGTACCCGACCGCCGCTGTGGAGGCCCGCGCCCCGGCACCACGCGCCGGAGCGGGCGGGCCCGTAACGAGCACCGCGACGAGGAGGCCCGGATGACCAGCGAGACGGAGACCGGCGGCGTCACCGGCACGCAGGACAAGGACTACAACCTGATCTGGTACGTCGAGGCGTGCCTGAGCAACGCACTGCGCCTGGAGAGTTACATCCAGGACGCCGAGCGGGCCAAGGACACCGAGGTCGCCGATCTGT
This sequence comes from Streptomyces sp. NPDC044984, assembly GCF_040646935.1. Classification (NCBI taxonomy): domain Bacteria; kingdom Bacillati; phylum Actinomycetota; class Actinomycetes; order Kitasatosporales; family Streptomycetaceae; genus Streptomyces; species Streptomyces sp. NPDC044984. The sequence continues at coordinate 184,195 of NZ_JBEZBE010000013.1, read as the reverse complement.
TCCGCAAGGCCCAGGCGGACAGCCGCAAGGGCGCGGAACTCGGCAAGGGGCTGCTGCGCGCACGCCTGAACGGCGGCTGAGCACGCCGCTTCGCGAGGGCCCGGCCGCCGCGCACGACCGCGGCGGCCGGACCCGTGCCGTGCGCGGGCCGCCTCCCGCGCACGGCACGACGCAACCGGCGGCTCCCCGAGTCGCCGACCGCGGTGATGCGCGGCAACATGACCCTCGTACGCGCCACCGCGGGGGGTCGAGCAGCTCAAGGAGCCCACGATCATGACGGACGTTTCGAGCCGGGGCCCCGCTCCGGGCGACGACCGCAAGGTACTCACCAACCGGCAGGGCCACCCGGTCTACGACAACCAGAACCAGCGCACCGTCGGCTCCCGCGGCCCGGCGACGCTGGAGAACTACCAGTTCCTGGAGAAGATCAGCCACTTCGACCGGGAACGCATCCCCGAACGCGTGGTGCACGCCCGCGGCGTCACCGCGTACGGCTACTTCGAGGCGTACGGGAAGTGGGGCGACGAGCCGGTCTCCCGCTACACCCGCGCCAAGCTCTTCCAGGAGCAGGGCAAGCGCACCGACCTGGCCGTCCGCTTCTCCACCGTCATCGGCGGACGCGACTCCTCCGAGGCCGCCCGCGACCCCCGCGGCTTCGCGGTGAAGTTCTACACCGAGGACGGCAACTGGGACCTCGTCGGCAACAACCTGGGCGTCTTCTTCATCCGGGACGCGATCAAGTTCCCGGACGTCATCCACGCCCTCAAGCCCGACCCGGTCACCTTCGAGCAGCAGCCGCGCCGCATCTTCGACTTCATGTCGCAGACGCCGGAGTCGATGCACATGCTGGTCAACCTGTTCAGCCCGCGCGGCATCCCGGCGGACTACCGCCACATGCAGGGCTTCGGCGTGAACACCTACAAATGGGTCAACACCGAGGGCGACACGAAGCTGGTCAAGTACCACTGGATGCCCAAGCAGGGCGTGCGCAGCATGACCGCCGAGGACGCGGCGAACGTCCAGGCGGACGGGCTCGGCCACGCCACCAAGGACCTGTACGAGGCGGTGGGGCGCGGCGAGTACCCCGAGTGGGAACTGCTCGTCCAGATGATGGACGACCACGACCACCCCGAGCTGGACTTCGACCCGCTGGACGACACCAAGACCTGGCCCGAGCAGGACTTCCCGCCCAAGCCGGTGGGCCGCATGGTGCTGAACCGGATGCCGGAGAACTTCTTCGCCGAGAACGAGCAGATCTCCTTCGGCACCGGCGTCCTCGTCGACGGCCTGGACTTCTCCGACGACAAGATGCTCGTCGGCCGGACCTTCTCCTACAGCGACACCCAGCGCCACCGGGTCGGCCCGAACTACCTCCAGCTGCCGGTCAACCAGGCCAAGCACGCGGACGTGCGCACCAACCAGCGCGACGGGCAGATGACGTACCGGCAGGACAACGCGGGCGAGAACCCGAGCGTGAACTACGAGCCGTCGATCACCGGCGGTCTGCGCGAGGGCCAGTACCCGACGCACGACGAGCAGGGCCCGGAGATCCGCGGCCGGCTCACCCGCGCGCGCATCGAGCGCACCAACGACTACCTGCAGGCGGGCCAGCGCTACCTGCTGATGGAGGACTGGGAGCGCGACGACCTGGTGAAGAACTTCGTCGACCTGATCTCCCAGTGCGACCGGCCGGTCCAGGAGCGCATGGTGTGGCACTTCCTGCTGGTCGAGAACGACCTCGGCCGCAGGGTCGGCGAGGGCCTCGGGATCATGCCGGAGGACGTCGCCCACCTGGAGCCCCTGGCGAGCCAGGACCTCACCGACGAGGACCGCAAGCGGCTGGCCAGCCTCGGCGACAACCCGCCCCGCGACGTGCAGGGACTCACCATGACCCACTGCGTCCCCGACGAACGGCACGTGGTGACCCGCTAGAGGCGGTCCGCCGACCGCGCCACCGCGAGCGCCTGCTCGGCGTAACCGCGTCCGAACAGCACGGCGTGCACCAGCAGCGGGAACAGCTGGTGCACGCCGACGCGCGTCCGCCACCCGCCGGCGAGCGGCGCCACCTCCCGGTAGCCGTCCAGCACCGCGTCCAGATGGGGGCAGCCGAAGAGGGCGAGCATCGCCAGGTCGGTCTCCCGGTGCCCGCCGTGGGCGGCCGGGTCGATCAGCCGGACGTGTCCGTCGGCGCCCCAGAGCACATTGCCGTTCCACAGGTCGCCGTGCAGCCGCGCGGGCGGCTCGGCGGGCCCGGCGAGCTCCGGCAGCCGCTCGCAGACCCGCTCGACGACGCCCGCCTCACCGGCGGTGACGGTGCCGTCGTCGACCGCCCGGCGCAGATACGGCAGCACCCGGTGCCCGGCGTACCAGCCGGGCCAGTCGTCCCCGGCGACGTTGCGCATCGGGGCGAGCCCGATGAACGCCTCCACCGGGCCGCCGGGCGGCGGCGCCCCGAAGGTCGGCGCGCCGGCGGCGTGCAGCGCGGCCAGCTCCCGGCCGAACCGCAGCGCCGCCTCCCGGCCGGGCGGCCCCTGCGCCACCCGGTCGACGACCAGCCGGTGCGCGTCGTGACCGTGCACCGCCGGTACCCGCACCGTCCCGGTCCCGGCCAGCCAGCGCAGCCCCGCCGCCTCGGCGCGCGCGGCCCCCGCCCCGCCGACGCTCTTGACGACCACCACCCGGCCGTCGTCGAGGACGGCCTCGGCGAGTGAGCCGGACAGCGTACGCACACCGGTCACCGCCCGCCCGGTGAACCGGGCCGCCACGGCCCCGGGCCCGTCACCGTCCGGGGCGGCCGGACCGGGAGGGAAGCTCATGGGCGGACTCCTCACGTACGGGTGCGCGGGGGAGCGGTCGTGCCCAGGGTACGAGCTCCCCGCACGCCCGCGTTCGCCGCCGGCCGGTCACGCGGGACGGTGAAATCCCGGCCCCCGCCGATCGAAGGAAACCGCGCCGGGGGAGCACTCGGAGCATGACGAGTTCATCGTTCCAGCGCACCCTCACCCTGCCCGCCGCGCTGTGCGAGCAGGCCGCACAGCATCTGGAGCAGGCCGCCCGGCGGACCGTCGACGGTGCCGGAATCCCGCTGAAGGCGTTCCGCGCGGCCGCCGACAGCGACTACACCCTCCCGGTGTCCGTGGTGGAGCAGGCGGCGGGCTGCCTGCTGGTCCTGGCCACGGAGACCGCCCAGACCGTACGGCCCTCGGCCCTGCGCACCACCATCGGCGTCGCCCTGTGCCTGCGCGACGCCGTCCAGGCCGTCCACCGGCCCGCGCTCACCACCCGCTTCTGGTGAGGGCGCGCCGAATGGTCCCCGCCCGGCGGGGAACCCGGCGCACCTCCACCATCCACACCTCCAGGAGAAGGCATGAGTCTGTTGCGCGTCCTCGGCCGGCCGATGCTGGCGTCGATGTTCGTCGCGGGCGGACTGGATTCCGTCCGCAACCCCCAGAACGTCGCCCCGATCGCCGAGTCCGTCGTGAAGCCCCTCACCGACCGCGTCGCGGTGCTGCCGGACCGCACCGAGGACGCCGTGCGCCTCAGCGGCGCCGTCCAGGTCGTGGGCGGGCTGCTGCTGGCCACCGGACGCCTGTCCCGCCCGGCCGCGCTCGCGGTCGCCGCCACGCTCGTGCCCACGACGCTGGCCGCCCACCGCTTCTGGGAGGAGGAGGACCCCGGTCAGCGCATGCAGCAGCGCATCCACTTCCTGAAGAACCTGTCCATGCTCGGCGGCCTGCTGATCGCCGCCGACGACACCGGCGCGGCCCCCTCGCTGCTCTGGCGGAGCCGGCACGCCGCCCATGATCTGCGCCGCGACGCCCGCCTCGTACGCCGCTCCGTCCGGGCCGGGGCCGGACCCGCCGCGGCGGTCGGCCGGGCCCGGGCCAAGCTGTCCTGCCGACCCGCCGGACCGCGTTAGCTCCCCGGGAGCGGGGGGACTCGTGGGCGGGTGGCTCCGGCCGGGTGCCACCACGAACCGGAGGTGAAGGACATGGGACACGGAGGCAACGTCATCGACGAACTGGTGACCGATCACCGGGAGGTCGAGGAACTCTTCGGCAAGATCGAGGAACTGCCGCCGGGCCACAAGGACCGCAAGACGTACGCCGACCAGGTCACCATCGAGCTGGTCCGGCACTCGGTGGCCGAGGAGGCGTACCTCTACCCGGCCGTGCGGGAGCACGTGGAGAACGGGGACGCGCTGGCCGACCGTGAGCTCGAGGACCACGCCACGGCCGAGCGGACGATGAAGGACCTGGAGGGCTGCGACGCGGGCGACCCCGAGTTCGACCGGCTCATCGGCATGCTGATGAGCGAGATCCGGGAGCACGTCGCCGACGAGGAGCAGAACCTGTTCCCGATGCTGCGCGCCGCCTGCTCCCCGGAGCAGCTCGACCGGCTCGGTGACAAGGTCCGGCAGGCGAAGAAGACGGCCCCGACCCGGCCGCACCCGGCCGCCCCGGACAAGCCCCCGGCGAACAAGCTGCTGGCACCGGGCGCCGGGATGGTGGACCGGGTCCGGGACGCGCTGAGCGGACGCGGGAAGCTCGGCTGACGCGGGGGCGCGGAAGGGCGTGGGGAGGGGCCCGTCACCACGGTGACGGGCCCCTCCCCACGCCCGTCCCCGGCCGCTGTGAGCAACCGCACTCACGCCCCAAGTCCCCGGCGGCACCGCCCTCTTGACGCCCGCACCCCCATGATCCCCGGCCACTCGGAACCGACTCGGCGGTCCCTTCTGCCACGATGGGCCGCGCCCTGTCCGGGCGACGGGAGCCGCCGCGCAGCGCAGCCGGCGTTCCGCTTCCCGCGCCCCCTCCGCTGAGTCCTCCGACTCGTCCTCCCGAGTGGCGCCCCTGTGTCTTCCCCGCCCACCCCTGCCCAGCCCGAGTCCCGCTCGCCCTGGCGCTCCCTGCGGCACCGCAGCATGCGCTGGTGGTCCGTCGCGAACTTCGTGTCCAACGCCGGTACGTGGATGCAGCTCACGGTGCAGAACCTGCTGGTCCTCCAGATCACCGGGTCCGCCGCCGCCACGGGTCTGTCCATGTCCGTGCAGGCCGCCCCGGCCCTGCTCATGAGCGTCCTCGGCGGCGCGGCGGTCGACCGCTGGCCGCGGAAGCTGACGGCCGCCGTCAGCCAGGCGCTGCTGGCCGTGATCGCGTTCACCACGGCCACCCTGGTGGCGCTGGACCGGCTCGACATGACGTCCCTGATGGTGCTGGCCGCCGTCACCGGCGTCGTCGCCACCGTCGACAACCCGGCGTGCGCCCTGCTGGGCAACGACCTCGTCCCCGCCGAGGACGTGCCCTCCGCCATCGGCGTGGGCGCGCTGATGTTCAACGCGGGCCGGCTCGCGGGCGCCGCGCTCGCCGGGGTGACGGTCGGGTTCCTCGGCACGGCCGCCGCCTACTTCGCCAACGGGTTCTCCTTCCTCTTCGTGACCGCGGTCATCCCGTTCCTGCGCCCGGCGGCGGGAGCGGTCCGGCACGTCGTCGAGAGGGGCGAGAAGGGCGGGGAGAGCGAGCGCCCGCAGCCCGCCATGACCGTCCGCGAGGGGATCGCCTTCTTCGCCCGCCGGCCGCGGCTGCTCGCGCTCGCCGGGGTGACCGGCGTCAGCGCGGTCTTCGGCCGCAACTACGGGCTCACGCTCGCCGTCCTGGTCACCGGCCCGCTCGCGGGCGGAGCCGGGGCGTTCGGCACGGTGTCCACCGTCCTCGCGGTCGGCGGCATCCTCGGCGCGGTGCTCGGCGCACGGCTGCGCCGGCCGTCCGTGCGGCTGGTCGGCGCCCTCGCGGCGACGGGCGCGCTGCTGCAGGTGGTGGCGGGGACGTCACCGTCGCTGGCCGTGCTGCTGGTGCTGGTGCTGCCCATGGCCGTCGTCGAGTCCGTCTCCGACACCGCCGGAACGGCCGTCCTGCAGACCGATCCGCCCGCCCACCTGCGCGGACGCGTGCTCGGCGTCTGGGGCAGCATCGGCACCGTGTGGAGCCTGGGCGGCCCGCCCGCCCTGGGCCTCCTCATGGAACTGGCCGGCCCGCGCGGCGCCCTGATCACCGGTGGCCTGATCATCGCCACGTCGATCGCGGCAGGCCACCTCCTCCACACCCGCCGCGCTCAGGCCCCGGCCGTGCTCCGCCCCGAAGCCCTGGAGACAGCGGCGTGATTTCCAGCCCGTCCGGCGTCTGAGGACGAGGCCCGAAGGGCCGAAAGGGGGGTCCGGGGGCACAGCCCCGGGGACGGGACGGGTAGGGGCGGCGGGGGCGGAAAACCTCCCCGCCCACCGCCCGGCTCACCCGTCCGGCGTCCGGAGGGCGACCGCCGCCGCCTCAGCCGCCCGCCGGGCCAGCGCGGTCGTGGACCGCCCGTCCAGATACGGCAGCACCACCGCCTGCCCACCCCAGGAACGCAACACCTCCGCCTCCGGCAGCTCCTCCACGGAGTAGTCCCCGCCCTTCACCCACACATCGGGCCGCAACCGCCCCAGCACCGCCTCGGGCGTGTCCTCCTCGAAGACCACCACCGCGTCCACGCTCCCCAGCGCCGCCAGCACCCTCGCCCGGTCCGCCACCGGCGTCAGCGGCCGCCCCGCCCCCTTCCGCCGCGTGACCGACGCGTCGGAGTTCAGGCACACGATCAGACAGTCACCGACCCGCCGCGCGCTCTCCAACAGCCCGACGTGTCCCGCGTGCACCAGATCGAAGCAGCCCCCCGTGGCGACCACCGTCCCCCCGCGCGCCCGCACCCCCTCCGCCAGCTCGAACGCGTCGGCGGCCGGATCGTGCGCGGGACCGGGCACGGCCGGCGCGTGCCACAGCTCCGGGTTCCCCGCCCCGCCCGCCGCGACGAACGCCGCCGCCTCGGCGACCGCCCGCTGCAGCGCCTCCTCCGGCAGCAGCCCGTCGGCCAGCGCCGCGACCGTCGTCGCCGCGAAGCAGTCACCCGCGCCGCACGGATCCCCGTCCGCCCGGAACGGCGCCGGGATCAGCATCGGCGTACCCCCGCCGGGCCGGGTCAGCAGCACCCCGCGGTCCCCGAGCGTCACCGCGACCCCCGCCGCCCGCCAGCGCTCCGCCAGTTCCGTCCCGCGCTCGGCGAAGGCGCCCAGCGACACCCCGGACACCCCCGGCGCGCCCGGCGCGCCCGCGCACAGGGCGACCGCCTCCGCCGCGTTGGGCGTGACGAGGCGCGCCCCCGGTACCGGCGGGTCGCCCTTGGGGTGCGGGTCCCACACCAGGGGGGTGCGCCGGGCCGCGTCCGCCAGCTGCGGACGCACGGCCCCCGCGGTGTGCCGTCCGTAGTCCGCGACGAGGACGGCGTGCGCGCCCGCGAGCGCCTCGCGCACCGCCTCGTCCGGCTCGCCCGGCGTCCCGCCGCCCCGGTCGATGCGCACCACCGGCCGCCCGCCCGCCAGCACCCGCGTCTTCACCGGCAGCGTGCCGTGCAGCGGCAGCTCGAGGAGCCGGACCCGGCCGCCGAGCTCCCGGCGCACGGCCTCGCTGGCCGGGTCGTCGCCGAGCGCGGTCACCAGCACCACGTCCCGGCCGCCGCGGGCCGCGAGCGCGGCGGCCAGCCCGGCCCCGCCCGGATGCCGGCGGTCACCGGTGACGTCGACGACCGGGGCGGGCGCGTCCGGGGCCAGCCGGGTCGCGACCCCCTCGATGTCCTCGTCGAGCAGGACGTCCCCCACCACCACCAGCGGCTTCGGACCGGTCATGACGTCCTCCCGGGGACGGCCGCCGCACTGCGCGCGAGGGGCGCGGCCACGGCGGCGTCGAAACACTCGCAGAGCAGGTGTACGGCGACCAGATGCGTCTCCTGGACGGTCGCGGTGCTGCCCGCCGCCACGCACAGCGCCTCGTCCGCGGCCTGTGCCAGCGGGTTCGGCCCGGGCCCGGTGAGCGCCCAGACCCGCAGCCCGGCCCGCCGGGCCGTCACCGCCGCCGCGATCAGGTTGGCGCTGCGTCCCGAGGTGGACAGCAGCATCAGCACGTCGCCGGGGCGCCCGTGGGCGGTCACCTGGCGGGCGTAGACGTGGTCGAAGCCGTAGTCGTTGCCGATGGCGGTGACGCTGGAGGTCTCCGCGTGCAGGGCGAGCGCCGAATAGGCGCGCCGCTCCCGGCGGTAACGGCCGACCAGCTCGGCGGTCAGGTGCTGGGCCTGGGCGGCGCTGCCGCCGTTGCCGGCGGCCAGCAGCCGTCCGCCGTCGGTGAGGACGGCGGCGAGGCGCCCGCCCCAGTCGGCGATCCGGGGCAGTTCGCTCCGGCGGAAGCCGTCGAGGGCCTCCTGGAGCGACCGGCAGTGCAGTCGGGCGGCGTCGAGCGCGGAGTGTTCGGTCATGGTGTTCCGGGCGTGCCGCCTCGGGGGGACGACGGCGGGACCCGCACCTCCTTCCAGGGTCGGGCACCGGCGGGTCAGCCGGTTCCGGTCGCGGCGGGCTCGGCGTCGAGGACCTCGCAGTACGCCTCCTCGGTGGCCGCGGCGATCCGCGGCCAGCCGTAGCGGCTGAGCACCCGGCGGCGGCCGGCCGCCCCGCAGGCCCGGCGGGCCGCCGGATCGGCGAGCAGGCCGGCCACGGCCCGGGCCAGTGCCTCGGGGTCGCCGGGCGGCACCAGCCGGCCGGTGCCGGGATCGGCGACGGTGTCGAGCTGACCGCCGACCGCGGTGGCCACCACCGGACGGCCGCAGGCCATGGCCTCCAGCGGGACGATCCCGAAGGGCTCGTAGTCGGCGGGGCACAGCACCACGTCGGCGGAGCGCAGCAGCGCCGGCACCCGCCCGGCGTCCACCCCGCCGGCGAACCGGACCCGGTCGGCGACCCCGGCGTCCCGCGCGACGCCGCGCAGCCGGCGCACCTCCGGGTCGTCGTCGAGGCGGTCCGCGGGGGGACCGCCGACCACCAGCAGCTCGGTGCCGGGCAGCCGGGCCAGCGCGGCCAGCGATACCGCGGCGCCCTTGCGCGGCACCAGCCGCCCGAGCTGCACCAGCCGGTACCGGAACGGGCCGCGCGGCGCGACCGGGCCCACCGGCGTGAACCGGTCCGTGTCGACGCCGCACGGCACGACGACGGTCCGGTGCGCCGGCACACCCATCCGGACCAGCTCGGCGACCTCGTCCCGGCAGGTGGCGACGACCCGGTCGCAGCCCAGCCCCACCTCGATCTCGCAGCCGATCCGCTCCGGCGGACTGGTGTCGGCGAGCCGCTGGTGCCGGCGCTTCACCGTGCCCAGCGCGTGGTACGTGTGCAGCAGCGGCAGCCCCAGCTCCCGGGCCGCCCCCAGCGAGGCCAGCCCCGACATCCAGTAGTGCGAGTGCACGACGTCCGGGGGGCGCGCCCGCCACACCCGGGCCAGCAGGCGCCCGAACTCGTCCATGTACGGCAGCAGCCGGTCCTTGGGGACCGGCTCGGCGGGGCCCGCCGGGACGTGGTGCACCTCGACGCCCTCGCGCAGCGTCACCCGGTCGGGCAGGCCGGGCGCGTCGCGGCGGGTGTGCACGGTGACGCGGTGGCCGCGGTCGGCGAGCGCCCCGGCCAGGGCGGCGACATGGACGTTCTGCCCGCCGGCGTCCACCCCGCCGAGGGTGGCGAGCGGGCTCGCGTGCTCCGAGACCAGGGCGATGGACAGCACGCCCGGGGCGAGCGGGCCGGAAGCGGGGGTCATGGGCGCACCTCCGTGATCGGTCGCGGCACAGGCCACAGCGGAATGGGTGGTGGGGCCGGCGTCGCCCGGCCGGCGGAAACCGAGCCGGTCGGGCCTGCCGCCGGGCCGCGGGACGTCGGGTACGGGGAGCCGGCGCAAGACCGGTGGCGGGTGCGCCCGCCCCCGCCGTCCGTCCGGGGCGGCTGCCGTCGACGAGGCGGGGAGCCCGGCCCGCGAGGGCCGGATCCCCCTGCTCCGGCCGGGAGGGACGTCAAGAGGGGAGCCGTTCGCCGGCCGGCGGGGAGTGCGCGGGCGCGGGGGCCCCGGCCCGGTGCGGGTGGGGCGGCGCCGTGCGGTGCAGGGCGTGGCCGCGCAGCCAGTGCCAGGTCGCGGCGGGCGGGACGAGCACGCTGGTGAGGGACATGGTGACGATCTCCTCGCGGGTGCGCGGACCCGGCAGGATCCGGGTGAGGGCGAATTCGGCGGTTCCCGCCAGCCATCCGACGGCACACGCCACCGCCGTACGCGGCCGGCCGGACAGCGCGCAGCCCGCCGCCGCCAGGCCCGCCGCGGTCAGCGCCAGATGCGCGGGCAGCCGGCCCCGCGGTGCCTGCGCCCGCCGCCACCAGCCGCGCCCGTGCAGCCGGGTCATCAGCACGTCGTCGGCGTTGCCCGCCTGGAGCCGTACGGAGATCCAGCGCCCGGCGGGCCGTACCGGATGGGCGGTGGTGCGGCGGCCCTCGGACAGCGTCCAGCCGGCGTCGAGCACCCGCAGCGCCAGGTCCGTGTCCTCCCGGAAGGCCCTGCGGAACCGTTCGTCGAAGCCGCCGACGGACTCCAGCGCCCGGCGGCGGTACGCCATGTCGGCGGTGATCCAGCGGGCCCGGGCGAGCCCGGCGGTGCCCCGCTCCCAGTCGGTGGGCGGCCGGTCCGGCGGCAGGGGCACCTCGATCCGGGCGGCGATCCCGGCGGTCGCGACGCTCGCCCCGGCGAGGTCGAGCGCGAGGTCGTCGGCCCAGGTGGGTCCGGGCACCACGTCGTCGTCGAGGAAGACGATCCACGGCGCGTCCCCGGCGGCCCGCCACCCGGTGTTGCGGGCGGCGGCCGGACCCCGCGCCCCGCCGGGCACGACGAGGGTGCGCGAGCGCAGCGACGGCGGAACGGCGGCGGTCAGCGGCGCACCGGCCGCATCCGGGCGGTCGTCGACCACCACGACCCGTACCGGGCCGGGCCCCTCCGCCTCGGCCAGCGCCCGCAGGCACCTGCCGAGGCAGGGCCGGCCGAGCGTCGGCACCACCACCGCGTACTCCCCGCCCGGGGCGGCCGGCCCGGTCACCGGGACACCTCGCCGCCGTCGGAGCGGAACAGATCGCCGCGCCGGATCGCGTACGGGCCGATGGCCAGGAGGTCGACGGGGGAGGAGCCGAAGCACTCCAGGGCGTCGCGCGGGTCGTCCACCATCGGCCGGCCCGCCGTGTTGAGGCTGGTGTTGACGACCACGGGCAGCCCGGTCAGCCGCTCGAACTCGCCCAGCATCCGCGCCACCAGGGGCTCGCGCGCCGGATCGACCGTCTGGATGCGGGCGGTGCCGTCGACGTGCACCACGGCCGGGATGCGGTCCCGCCAGGCGGGCGCCACGTCGTGCACGAACAGCATGTACGGGCTCGGCAGCGGGCCGTCGAAGATCCCGGCGGCCTGGTCGGCGAGCACCATCGGCGCGACCGGCCGGAACTGCTCGCGGCCCTTGACGTCGTTGAGCCGCTCCAGATTGCCCGCGTGCCCGGGGTGGGCCAGCAGCGAGCGGTGGCCGAGCGCCCGGGGGCCGTATTCGGCGCGTCCCTGGAACCAGGCGACGATGCCGTTGTCCGCCAGCGCCCGGGCCACGGTGGCGGCGATGTCCGCCGGCCGTTCGAAGGGCACGGCGGCCGTCTTCAGCCACGCCCCCAGCTCCGCGTCGGACCAGTCCCGGCCGAGGTCGGCGCCGCTCATGGGCTCGGGCCCGTCACCGGCGCCGGCGGACAGCAGCAGGGCGCCGCCGAGCGCGGTCCCCGCGTCCCCGGCCGCGGGCTGCACCCACACCCGGGAGAACGGGCCCTCGCGGGCGACGCGGGAGTTGGCGACGCAGTTCAGGGCGACGCCCCCGGCGAGGGTGAGCACCGAGTCGTGGGTACGGCCGTGCAGCCAGCGCACCAGGTCCAGCAGGGTCTCCTCCAGGACCGCCTGCGCGCTCGCGGCGGCGTCGGCGTGGTCCCGGGTCCACGGTTCGTCCGGGCCGCGCGGCGCGCACAGGTCGTGCCAGGGCACGCCGGTGGCGTGGAAGCCGCCGTCGCCGGTCGGATACACGTACCGGCGCAGTTCGGGGAGCATGCGCGGGGTGCCGTGGGAGGCGAGGGCCATCACCTTGAACTCGTCACAGGAGCGCAGGAAGCCGAGGTGCTCGGTGAGTTCCTCGTAGACGAGGCCGAGCGAGTGGGGGAGGTCCTGTGCGCGCAGCGGTTCGAGCCGGTCACCGGCACGGCGGGCGGCGAGGTGGGAGGCGCGTTCGCCGCGGCCGTCCAGCACGAGGACGGAGCAGTCCCCGGCGTCCGGTGCGGCGAAGGCGCCGGAGGCGGCGTGCGCCATGTGGTGCGGTACGAAGCGGACGAGGCCGGGGTCGAGTCCGGGCAGCGCGGTCCGCAGGAAGCCGGGGGCCTCCCGCGCGTAGGTGAGCCGCAGGTGGTCCCACGGGTCGTCCAGGCCCATGGCGTCGGCGGGGCGGGCCAGCGCCGGGTCGAAGGAGTAGGCGACCGCGTCGAGGTCCTCCGGGCGCAGCCCGGCCCGCTTCAGACACCAGGCGGCGGCCCGCTCGGGCAGCTCCCAGGCGGAGAACGGCAGCGGGCGCTTGCCGTGCTTGCGCCGGGAGAACCTCTCCTCCTCCGCGGCGGCGACGGTCCGCCCGTCGATCACCAGGGCGGCCGCGGGGTCGTGGAAGAGGGCGTTGATACCGAGGATGCGCATGGGCGGACGGGCCTTTCACGGATCGGGCGGCCGGTGGTGGGGCCGCGGTGTCCTGGGCCGGCGGGGACGGCCGCGCTCAGCGGCGTGCTTCGGCGCGGAACCAGTCGATCGTGCGGCGCAGCCCCTCCTCGACGCCGACCAGGGGCTCCCAGCCGAGCTTGTCGCGGGCCAGCGTGATGTCCGGGCAGCGCACGGCCGGGTCGTCCACCGGACGGTCGATGTAGCGGATCTCCGAACGGGAACCGGCGAGCGCGACGACGAGACGGGCCAGGGCGAGCATGGTGATCTCACCGGGGTTGCCGATGTTGACGGGGCCGCGCATGCCGTGGCCGGCCGCCGCGAGGACGCCGGCCACCGTGTCGTCGACGTAGCACAGCGAGCGGGTCTGCAGGCCGTCACCGGTCACGGTGAGGGGTTCGCCGGCCAGGGCCTGCCGGACGAAGGTCGGCACGGCGCGGCCGTCGTGGCCGCGCATCCGCGGGCCGTAGGTGTTGAACAGCCGCACGATGCAGGTGTTCGTGCCGTGGGTCCCCGCGTAGGCGGTGGTCAGCGCCTCGCCGAAGCGCTTGGCCTCGTCGTAGACACTGCGCGGGCCGACCGGGTTGACGTGGCCCCAGTACCGCTCGTCCTGCGGATTCTGCTGCGGGTCGCCGTAGACCTCCGAGGTGGAGGCGAGGACGAAGCGGGCCTCGGCGCCCTGGGCGAGCCGCAGGGCGTTGCGGGTGCCGAGGCTGCCCGTCTCCATGGTGTGCAGCGGCAGCCGCAGGTAGTCCGCCGGGGAGGCGGGGGAGGCGAAGTGCAGCACCAGGTCGGGCGGCCGCTCGACGGGCAGCTCCTCGGCCACGTCGGCCTGTACGAGCGTGAACCCGGGCCGTTCGAGCAGCGGGGCGATGTTCTCCGGCCGGCCGGTGCTGAGGTCGTCCACGCACGTGACGGCGGCGCCCGCGTCGAGCAGGGCGGCACACAGATGGGAGCCGACGAATCCCGCGCCACCGGTGACGACGGCGTGCTCCCACTTCCGCGATATGACGGTGCTCATGCCGCCCAGCCTGAACCCCGCCCCCACGCACGGCACGGCCGCCTACTGCATTCCGGTGAATAACCCAGCGTGACCATCCGGACGCCTTTGCCTACCGTGGGCAGTCACCCCGCCCGCGGTGGGCAGTCGTGCCTCCCCCCAGTGCCTGAAGGGCCTGGGAGGTGCCCCAGGGCGGCACGGGTGGGCGGTGGGGGAGGCGTCCCGCGAGCGCCGGGTCGCGCAACCCACCCCCGGCCCACACCGACGCCGGGCGCCGCCCCGACGGGAAGCCGCGGGGTCACATCACGAGCGTGGCGTCCGGGTCCAGCCGGCCCAGCAGCGCCGACCGGTGAAGCCCCGCCACCGGCCCCACCAGATCCGGATGCCGCAGCAGCGCCGCCGCCCGGTGATCCGTCTCGTCGGGCGCGACCAGCCGACGGAACTCGGCGGACACGGCACCTCCCGCGAGCGCGGTCACCGCGAGACCGGCCAACCCGGGATCGGCCAGCAGGCACACCGCCCAACTCGCCACGACCTCGTCGACCCAGGTACGCCAGGCATCCCCCGCGACACCGTCGCCGCCGTCCGCCCCGGTCACCCGGTCGAGCCGCTCCGAACCCCCCGGGCCCACCAGCCCGACCAGGGCGACGTCCATCTCCGTCGGGTACCGCAGCCGTGCGGCGACGGTCACCGCCTGCCGCGCCTGCACCTCGCACAGGGCGGCCGCGAGCGCCCCGCCGGGCGCGGGGAAGGAACGGGTCAGCCACTGCGCGGTCGCCGCGATGACCGGGGAGAGATCTGCTTGCACTGCCGGGCCGTCCGAGCTGCTGGGGTGAGAGAACCGCACGGAACGCTAGCCGCCGGCCCCCGGCCCCGATGTGACCCCGACCTCCTTCGGCACGTGGTCTCGGCCACATCCGAACGGGTGGTCCCGGCCCCGGTCGGAGTGTCGCGGCATCCCCCGGGGCACCCGGCAGTCATGGACGTACTCAGCCGCCCCATGATCGACCGCACCCTGCCGCTGCTGGCCGAGGGCTACGCCTGGCTGCCCAACCGGATGCGCGACACCCGTGGCCCCGTGGTCCGCACCCGGATCCTGGGGCGGCCCGCACTCGCCCTGCGCGGCCCCGAAGCGGTGCGGTTCTTCTACGACGAGCGGAACGTGCACCGGCACCGCGCCATACCCGAGCCCGTGCTCGCCACCCTGTTCGGCCACGAGGCGGTGCACACCCTCGACGGCGCCGCCCACCGCGCCCGCAAGGCCCTGTTCCTGCCGCTGCTCGCCCCGGGCCGGATCGCCGGTCTCGTCGACCACACCACCGCCGCCTGGGACGAGGCCGTCCCCGCGTGGGGCCGGCGCGGCTCCGTCGTGCTGTTCGACGAGGCGAGCACGGTGCTCGCCACCGGGGTCCACCGGTGGGCCGGCATACCGCTGGACGACGCAGGCGCCGAGGCGACGGCCCGCGACATGATCGCCATGGTCGACGGTTTCGCCACCGCCGGACCGCGCCACCTGCGGGCCCGGCGCGCCCGCGCCCGACAGGAGGACCGGCTGGGCCAGCTGGTGCGGGACGTGCGGTCCGGCGCGGTCACCGCCCCCGCGGACTCGGTCCTCGACCTGGTGTGCCGGCACCGCGACGCGGACGGCGAGCCGCTCGACGAGAAGACGGCCGCGGTGGAACTGCTCAACGTCGTCCGTCCGACGACCGCCCTCGCCTGGTTCGTCGCCTTCACCGCGCACGCCCTGCACAAGTGGCCCGAGCACCGCGCCCCCCTCGCGGACGGGGACGTCCCGTTCACCGCAGCGTTCGCCCACGAGGTGCGCCGCTTCTACCCGTTCGTGCCGTTCCTCGGCGGTCTGGCCGCCCGGGACCTGTACTGGCGGGGCGAGTGGGTCCCGGCCGGGGGGCTGGTGGTGCTCGACGTGTACGGCCAGAACCACGACGAGTCGCTGTGGGGCGATCCGTACGCCTTCCGCCCGCAGCGCTTCCTCGAACGGCCCGTGGAGCGCGACGAACTGATCCCGCAGGGCGGCGGCGACCCGGGCGCCGGGCACCGCTGCCCCGGTGAGGGCATCACCGTCGGCGTACTGGAGGCGCTCGCGGTGCGGCTCGCCCGAACGGAGTACACGGTGCCGGAGCAGAATCTCACGATCCCGCTGCACCGGGTCCCGACCCGCCCGCACAGCGGCGTCCTCCTGTCCGGCGTACGCCCGCCCGCCGCCTCCTCGTGAAGCCTTGGCGCCCCGGCCTGTTGAAGAAGTGACGAAAGTAAGTCCTGAGAAAAGTAGCGCAATTTGTCCGATATGGGTGAGGCTGGAAGGGAAGGCAATCGCTACATCTCAGGGAGATGGTGTCATGCGTCCCGACGAGAAGGTCACCGAGGAACTCACCGGAATCCGGAGTGTCGACATCGAGGCGGCACTCGACCCGGCCGAGACCGACGGTGTGTACCGCGACAGCCGTGAGTGCGCCGCCCTGGCCATCGTCGTCGGCGGAGGCGCGGCTCTGCTGTCGCCGCCGACCCCGCGCCCGAAGAAGGGCTGAACGGGATCGACGGGAGCGGATGATATGGAGCAGTCAGGCACTTCGACCCGCTTGCAGGCCGCGGTGCAGGACCTCGCCTCCGGTGTGGTCTCCGCCCTTCGGGGCGGGGACCGCACCCGCGCGGTCCTCCCGGCGGGGACCGACGGGGAAGCGGGGGACCTCGCGCTCGCCGCCGTACGGGTACTGGGCGCGGACGCGATGCTGCCGAGCCTTCTGCTGGGCACCCCGCCCGACCCGGCGGAAGTGGCCGTGTTCCGCAAGGCGGTCGAGGCGTACCCGCCCCGCGCGGACGCCGCCCCCACCGTCCGCTGGAGCCACTGGGGGATGGCGCGCACCCTGCGGCGGATCGACCCCTCCTTCTCCTCCGGACCGCCGGACGAGCCGGGCACCGGCTGGCTCGACGAGGCGAACTGGCAGTCCCTCACCCATCGACTCGCCGTACTGGCCCCGCTCGCCCTGCCCGGTGAGGACTGCGCGGTGAGAGGAGCCGCCGGGCGCCGCCCCGTCGACGTCGCCCGCGGGTTCGTCCGGGCGGTGCGCCGCCGGGACTGGCGGCAGGCCGCCGGAGCCGGCCGCTGGCTGACCCTGCTGCCCGGCGTCCCGGACACCCTCGGCCTCGAAGCCGGCCTGGACTTCGTGGAGCTGATGGGTGAACAGGACCCGCACGTCACGCTCCAGGTGCAGGCGGCGCGGCTGATGCGGACCGGAGCACGCGGGTGACCGCGCCCGGCACCCGGGACGTCCGGCTGGTCGCCGAGGACGCCCTCGCATGGGTGACCGCCCACCGCGCCCGCTTCGCACTCGGCGAGGACGCGCTGGCGGCCGACGGCCGGGTCGACGGCACCTGGAAGCCGCTCGGCGAACTGGCCCGGGTCTGCGCGACCGTGACCCGCCGCACCGCCCCCGCCGACCCGCTGCACGCCCGGGCGGGCGCGCTGCTGGAGTTCGCCTGGCGGCAGACGCGCGACGGCGAGCTGTTCGCGCTGCTGCAGCGGCTGGAGCCGTTCGCCACCTACCCGTTGGAGGTGTACGCGGCCTTCGCCTCGGCCGGCTTCCGCCACCCCGCCTACGAGGAGGCCGCCGCCGTGGTCGCCCGCACCCGGGGCTGGCGGCTCACCGAGCAGAACCCGACCCGGCGCCTCGGCGTCCTGAAGGCCGAGGAGTGCTGCGGCATCCACCGGTCCGGACAGGACCCGGCCCCGCTGCCGCGCACCTGGCTCGGCGGACTGCCCGAACCCTGGACCTTCGAGCGCGCCGCCGGATACGCCCTCACGCACGTCGTCTTCCACCTCACCGACTGGGGACGCGCCGACGACGCGCTGCCGCCGGACCTCGCCGGCTATCTGGCCGACTGGCTGCCGGCCTGGCTGGACACCTGTCTCGACGCCGAGATGTGGGACCTGGGCAGTGAGTTGCTGGCCGTGGCCGCGACCCTGCCCCGCCCCCTCCTCGACGACGTCGTCCCACCGGACGCCTGGCGGCGCCTGAGGGCGGCTCAGGACCCCTCGGGCGCGATCCGGGAAGAGGGCCGCGACGACGGGGACGGCGAAGCCGCCGACCCCGAGCGGTACTTCGCCGTCCACTACCACTCCACCCTCCTGGCCGCCTTCGCGGCGGTACTCACCACCGCGCACCCGGCCGCCGCACCCGCCGGCACCGGAACGCGGCACGGCCGACAGGGAGCGCCGGCATGACCGACACCCGACTGATCCACACCGTCGGAGCCGGCGCCGTGGAATGGCTCTGGGCCCACCGCGACGGCTTCCGGCTGGAACCCGACGCGGACCCGGAGACGGGGTTCCTGGAGCGCTTCAAACCGGTCGGCGAACTCGCCCTGATCTGCGCCGTGCTCTTCCGGGAGGGCGTCGCCGGCTCCCGCCAGGCCGCACTGGCCCGCCGGCTGATCGACCACGCCTGGCGCGACACCCTGGACGGCGGCCGCATGCTGGTGCGCGGACAGCGCACCGAACCGCTCTCCCCCGTCCCGTTCGAGGTGTACCTGCCGTTCCGGGAACTCGGGTACAGCCAGCCCGAGCTGGAACGCGCCGTCGTGCTCAACCACCGCCTCGACAGCTGGCGGGCGTTCGAGACGTCCCCGACCCGGCGGCTCGCGCTCTCCGCGTTCCAGCGCCGCTACGGACTCACCCCCAGGCCCCCGGAGTCCGAGGCCCTGCGCGTCACCTGGCTGGCCCGCACCCCCGAACCCTGGACCGTCGAGGGCCACATCGCCTACGACATCACCCACTGCGTCTTCCACCTGACCGACTGGGGAGAGAACCCCGGCGGACTGCCCGCGGACATCGCCGACTACCTCACCACCTGGCTGCCGGCCTGGATCGACGACTGGCTGGACCTCGAACGCTGGGACCTGCTCGGCGAACTCCTGGTGGTGGACGCCTGCCTGCCCCGGCCCACGCTGGACGAGCCGGCCTGGAAGGCCTTCGCCGCCGCACAGCAGCCGGACGGCGCCATGCCCGCGGCCCGGACGATGCCCGAGGGCGACGAACAGGACGTGTTCGACCTCGTCTACCACCCGACGCTGGTCGCCGCCTTCGCCTCCGTCCTGGCCACCTCCCGCGTCCTGACCGAACTGGCCCGCGCCTCATGACGACGACGTACCGCACGCCCTGGCCGGGCCTCCCGCCCGACGGTGAGACCCCCGCACACCGGGCGGAGTCCCGCGCCGACGAGCGCCTGTACGAGCGACTCGGCGACGCCGTCGCCGCGGCCGACGCGCCCGACGCGGTCTTCGCCGTGTCCCGGGACGGCCGTCGCACCGTACGCACCGGCGGCACCGCCCCGCCCCCGGAACACCCGCGCGACACCCTCCGCTACGAGATCGGCTCGGCCACCAAGACGTTCACCGGACTGCTGCTGGCCCGCCTGACGGACAGCGGCCGGCTCTCCGGCGGCGAACCGGCCCGCGCCCTGCTGGACGGCGGCCGGCCCGCCGGGCCGGCACCGGCGACGCTCGTCCACCTGATCACCCACACCGCCGGACTGCCCCGCCTCCCGGCCGGCTTCCACCTCCGGGCCCTGCCCGCCTGGCGCGGCAACCCCTACGCCCGCTACCCCGACGCGCGCGTCGTCGACGCCTTCCTGCGCCACCGCCCCCGGCACCGCCCCGGCACCCGCTGGCACTACTCCAACTTCGGTGTCGCCGTGCTCGGCCACGCCCTGGCCGCCGCCACCGGCACACCCTTGAACGACCTGATCACAGGACAGCTGCTCGAACCCCTCGGCCTCGGCGGCACGGCCCTGCGGGCGGACGCCGGCGGGCCCGACGCCACCGGGCACGGCAAGGACGGCGGGACGACCGTCCCGGCCTTCGACGCGGGCGGCTTCCAGGCGGCCGGCGCCGTCCGGGCCACCCCGCACGACCTGCTCACCTTCCTCGAGGCCCATCTCGACCCGGCCCGCGCACCCGGTCTCGCCGGCGCGCTGCGCGCCGTACGCACGCCCGTGCTCCGCCGCGGACTCGGGCACCGGCACGTGCACACCGCCGCCTGGTTCCGGCACCCGACGGACGGCGGCCCCCTGTACTTCCACTCCGGGGCCACCCTCGGCCAGCAGGCCTTCCTCGGCTTCCGGCCCGACACCGGGACCGCCCTGGCCGCGGTGTGCACCCGCCGCTTCCGCGCCCGCGACCCGTTCCAGGCCACGGCGTACGCCCTGCTCGCGCAGGAGTGACGCCGCCCTCGCACGAACGGCGCCGGCGCCGGCCCAGGGCTGACGGCGGCGCCGTACCGGTCACACGGTCACAGCCGCTGCCACAGCGCCGGGGTCCCGGCGGGCGCCCACGCGCCCTGCGCCTGGTGGGTCTGCAGGCACTGGTAGCGCACCCCGTCCCGGGTCACCGTGGTCCCCACCTCGTAGACCCGGCCCGCGGCCCACGCCCGCGCGCCGTCGTCCTGCCGGTCCGGCGTGGTCTGCGCCGCGGCGGTGGTCAGGGTGAGACCGAAGTCGCCGAGGATCGGGTTGACCGGCTGGTAGAACGTCGTACCGCCACTGGTGCAGTCACCGGACCCGCCGGAGGTGACCCCCTGCGCCTGCGCGCCCGTGACGTACGGCCCCCCGGAGTCGCCCGGCTCGGCGCACACCGTCGTCCGGGTCAGCCCGTCGACCCTGCCCTCGGGGTACCTGACGCTGGTGCCGTGCTGCTGGATGGTGCCGCAGTGCCATCCGGTGGTCGAGCCGGAACGGCACACCGACGCCCCGACGAGCGCCTGCGCCGAACCGGTGACCTGCACCTCCTGGCCCTCCTGCGCCTTGACGCCGGGCGTGGGCGTCCACTGGTCGTCGGTGGCCACCCACGCCATGTCCTCGCCGGGGAACGTGGAGGCCCGGAAGACGCCCTGCGCGGTGCGGTCGTACCCGGTCGTGGTCGCGCCGGGCTCGCCGCAGTGACCGGCGGTGGCGAAGCCCGCCTGCTCGCCCCTGGTGACGGAGAAACCGACGGAGCACCGCGCGGAGCCGTCGATGTAGAAGGCGTCGCCGCCGGTGATGTCCTGCAGCAGGCGCGGCCGTACCGTCGTCATCCGGATGCCGACGTCCTCGCCTTCGAGCCCCGCGGCCTTGACGAAGGCGGTGCCGGCCGCCTGGCTGGTCGCCTGCACCATGACCCGGTTCTCCGGTACGTCGACGTACCAGACGGGCGTGTCGAGGGTCTCGACCCGCTCGGCCGCCGCGTCCAGCTTCGCCTTGGCCGCCTCCAGCCCGGCCAGCGTCCGCCGGACCACCTTGGCCGTGGCGCCCTCGGCCTCGATGGCCGCCGCGTCCTTGGCGTCGGTGGTCGCGACCATGAGCTCCCCGGCCGTCCTGCCGCGCACCCAGGCACCGGCGAACCGGTCGCCGAGCGCGTTGCGCAGCCGGCCCGCCCGGGTGCCCGCCTCCGCTTCGTTGACCAGCCGTTCGGAGGCCTGCGCCGGGTCCAGCCCCAGATCGCGCCGGAGCGCCGCGAGCAGGTGGGGCGAGGGCCGGTCGGCGCCGAGGGTCTGGGCGGCGCCGGGCACCGGCCCCGCCACGGGCGGGGGGTCGGCCGCCGCGGCGCAGGGGAGTCCGGCGAGGACGAGGGCGCCGAGCGCCGTGAACGCCGACCGGCGCGCGGCCCGGGCATGTCTGAGGACCATTCGGTACGTCTCCTTCATGCGTGGTGCGGAGCTGCGGAGGAGACTCAGTCCTTGCCCGTGACACCCGGCACGATGTCAGGACACGCCGGGGTTACCGCGTTCGTGGCACGTGCGGACGCCAAGTGCAGTACACGCGTACGACTCCGGCCACCCGGACGGGTGGCCGGAGTCAGACCGGTGTCAGACCGGGCGAGCCCGCCTCGGTGACGAAGGAGGCGGCCGTGGAGACGGGGGCGCCGGGCGTCGTCACTACCGGGACGATCCGGTAGTCGGCCCGGGCGTTCTCCCGGCCCAGCTCGACGCGCACATAGCCGCGCCGACCGTCGTAGAACCTCAGGTGGGGGTTGGCCCGCAGATAGGTGTCCCAGTTGGCCGGGTGCTCCGCGCCGTCGCGACCGCTGGCGACGGAGGTGCAGGTCAGCTCCGTGCCCAGGACGGCGGAGCCGGGGTCGTCGAAGTCGTCCTTGATGTCGAAGGCGTACGCGACGTGGACGTCGCCGGTGAGGACCAGCCAGTTGGCGACACCGGCCGCCTTCGCGCCCGCGACCAGCCGGCCGCGACTGGCGCGGTAGCCGTCCCAGGCGTCCATGGAGACCTTCGCCTCGGCGTTCAGGTCCAGCTTGCGCTGCGAGAAGCACACCTGCTGGGGCATCACGTTCCACAGCGCCGTCGACGTGCCCCATCCGTCGAGCAGCCAGCGCTCCTGGGCGTCCCCGGTGAGGGTGCGCGCCGGGTCGTCGGACTCGGGCCCGGGAACGTGCGGGGTGTCGTCGTAGGCCTGGTCGGAGCGGTACTGCCGGGTGTCGAGGACGTCGAACTGGGCGAGGCCGCCCCAGTGCAGCCGGCGGAACAGCCGGGCGTCGGGGCCCTCGGGGAACTGGTCGGCGCGCAGCGGCTGGTTCTCCCAGTAGGCGCGGTAGGCGGCGGCGCGGCGGGGCAGGAACAGCGCCGGGTCGCTGCCGTTCTCGTCGATCGCGCCCGCGTAGTTGTTCTCGGTCTCGTGGTCGTCCCAGGTGACGACGAACGGGTGCGCGGCGTGCGCGGCCCGCAGGTCGGGGTCGCTCTTGTAGAGCGCGTAGCGCATCCGGTAGTCCGCCAGCGTCGTCGTCTCGCGGTTGAACACGGCCGGCAGCACCACGTCGGTGTAGCCGCGGGCGCCGCCCGCGGAGTCGACGGCGTACTCGTACAGGTAGTCCCCGAGGTGGAACACCACGTCGACGTCCTCCTGCGCGAGGTGCCGGTGCGCCGTGTAGTAGCCGTCGTGGTACGCCTGGCAGGCGACCGCCGCCAGTCTCAGGCTCGCGGCGTCGGCGCCGGCCGGGGGAGCGGTGCGGGTGCGGCCGGTGGGGCTGATCCAGGCGCCCGTGCGGAACCGGTAGTAGTAGCGGCCGCCCGGCTCCAGGCCCTGCACGTCGACGCGCACGCTGTGCCCGTACTCGGGCAGGGCGAGGGCGGTGCCCTGCCGCACGACCAGCGCGAAGGACTCGTCGGCGGCGACCTCCCAGGAGACCTCCACCCGCTGCTGTCCGAGGCCCCCGTCCGGTGCGAAGGGGACCGGGGCCAGCCGGGTCCAGATGAGCACCGAGCCGGGCAGCGGGTCCCCGGAGGCGACACCGAGCGTGAACGGGTCCTCGGTGATCCGGGCCGCGTCGAGCCGGGGCGCGGCGAAGGCGCCGCGCGCGGGGAGGTTGGTGGTGAAGGCGAGGGCGGCGGCCGCGGCGGTGACGGTGAGGAAGCGACGGCGGGCCAGGTGCCGTGCGACGGTGCGCAGTTCGGCGTCGTGCGGGGTGGGAGCGGGCTCGGACGGCGGTCCGGTACGGCCCGACAGTGCCATCTGGTGTCCTCTCGTGCGGGTCGGGGATGGACGACGGGCGCGGACCGGCGACGGCGCGGGCGGGCGCGGCCGTGCCCCGGGCGTGTGCGCGGCGACGCGGACCACGGGACCCGGAGCCTGCATGCTAATCAGGCAAAATGCGCAAAGGGTGCGCGCCTTGCGGGGTGTTCACACGAGAGGCCCTGTGCGGACCTGCTCCCGGGGCAGAGAAAAGCGCCGCCGGTGCGACCGGCGGCGCTGGAGTTGCGGGGCGGTGGGGCTAGGCGGTCGCCGCCCCCGTGGCGGCGCCCACGCGGTCGCGGACCGGCAGGTGGTAGACGTGGAAGGCGCGGCCGATGACCGGCTGGGCGACGTTGCGCACCTTCACGCCTCCCGTCGTCATGCCGTGCTCGCTGCCGGCGTGCGCGTGCCCGTGCACGGCGAGGTCGGCGCCGGCCGTGTCGATCGCCTCGGCCAGCAGATAGCTGCCCAGGAACGGATAGATCTCCAGCGGCTCCCCGGCCAGGGTCTCCGGCACGGGGGAGTAGTGGGTGAGGGCGATCCGGGCGTCGCAGCCCTCCTCGTCCAGCTTCTCCAGCGAGGCCCGCAGGCCGTCGGCGCACCGGCGGGAGAGGCGCACGAACTCCTTCATCACCGGCTCGCCGAACTCCCCGGCGCTCGCTCCGACGAACCCGCCGCCGAACCCCTTGGTGCCGGCCACCCCGACGCGCGCGTCGCCGGCCCGTACGACCGCCGACTCCCCCTCCAGGACGTGGGCGCCGGCGTCCCGCAGGACGGCCGTGACCTCGTCCTGCCGGTCGTCGTGGTGGTCGTGGTTGCCGAGCACGGCGACCACGGGGACGCCCACGCCCCGGATCTCGTCGGCCACCACGCGGGCCTCCTCGACGGTGCCGTGCCGGGTGAGGTCCCCGGCCAGCAGCAGGAGGTCGGCGCACTCGGGCAGGGTGTCGAACGCGGGGCGGAGCGTGCCCCGGGTGTCGGGGCCCATGTGGATGTCCCCGACGGCGGCGATCCGGATCATGACAGTTCCTCCGCGTGGTCGGGTGACGAGGTCTCGCTGAGCACGACGTCGCAGTGCACCTCGAGCCCGGCGAGCTCCTCCCGTACGGAGCTCAGGACGTCCTCGCGGCACCGGGCGGAGGGGACGGTTCCGGTGACCAGTACGGCCTTGCCGCGGACCTCGACCCGCACGCCGAGTTCGCCGAGTTCGCCGGAGGCGAGCCGGTCCTGGAGGTGGGCGACCCGGTACTCCGGGCTCTGCGCCGCCGGTGTGCCCCCTGCGGATCCGGCGTCGTGGGTGTTCATGGGCGTTCCCTTCCGCGGACGTTCAGATGACGTTCAGGCGTTCCAGGAGGAAGAAGAAGGCGGCCGGCATGGGCTCGTCCCCGCAGTCGCGCCGTACCCGCTCCCAATCGACCTTCTCGCGCAGGGCGCGGGCGATGGGCAGGACGGCCCCGAAGTCGCAGTGGTGCTCCGAGAAGGCGGCCAGCAGGCCGGTCAGCAGATCGGTGGGCGCCAGGACCGGCATGCGCACCGACTCCACCGGGAGTTCCTGCGCCCGCCGGAGCATCTCGGTGGAGACGGGCCGGTGCGCCAGCTCGAAGATGAGGTCGACGTCCTGGCCGAAGCACGTGGCCTTGATCAGCCAGTCCTCGGGCGGGGTGTACACCGTCAGCCCGGCCTCGCGGAGCGTGGCGGCCACCGACTCGGCGTCCTCGGGCCGGACGCAGAAGTCGACGTCGTGCTGGAGGTTCCCGCTGCCGCCGTGGGCGTGGACGGCGACGCTGCCGGCCAGCGCGAACAGGTGCCCGCCCCGCTTGAGCACCGCGCCGACCTGCTTGGCCGCCTCCAGGATCGCCTGATTGCGGTCGCGGGGCAGCTCCGGGTCGTCCTCCTGGGCGCGCGCGCCGCTCCGCACGGCGTGCGCCGGCACCGGTCCGGGGAGGTCCGTGGCCAGACGGAGCTCCCGGGTCCCCGGGGTCCGGGCGAGCGTGGCGTCCTCGCCGTTCTCCGTCATGACCACTCCTTTCGCCGACCCGACGGTCCGCACGGCCGCTGTGTGCCTGCACCTAGTACCCGGCGTGCCCGTTCCGACACGGGCGCGGGCGAAAGGCAGCGGACCGGGCCGGGGTGCTGTGCGGCCCCCCTCGCCGCCTCGGGCGTACAAGAAGGGCATTTTTGACGGTCGTGGCTGAATATGGGGCAAAAGATGGGGAAGGTGATGAGTGCCCGTGAGGGGCTCGCTCGTGGAGGCCGACATGGAGCAGGACACGTCTCGTCCGTCTGATCTTCCGCAACCCCTGCGGGCCGTCGCCTCGGGCCTGCGGCATCTGCCGGGCGCGCAGCAGGTGGGAAAAGTGGCCGGTGGCGCCCTGGACGCGATCGGCGCGGTGTCCCCGAGCGGGCGCCGGATGGCCGTCTACGCCGGAGCCGGGGTGCTCGGGGTGGCCGGCGTCGTCGAGTGGCCGGTGGCGCTGACCGGCGCGGCCGTCGCCTGGCTCACCCGGCCGCGCCCCGCGCAGCGGCCCGACGGCGGGCAGGGCGCGAAGCCACCGGACGGTGCGGACGGACACCACGGGGCACCGGCCGGGAGCGGCACGCCCGACGACCGGGCGTCCGCGGGCCCCGGCGACCGGCTCGCCCCCTCCCGCAACCGCGACGGCCGGGCGCAGCCCTCCGTGCGCGAACAGCCCGCCAAGGTGGGCGACACCGCCACCGCCTCGGCCCTGAAACAGGTCGCCGGTGCCACCCGGCACCACGGCGCGGACCTCGCCCCCGGCCCGGACCCGGGCACCGCGACCGGGCAGTCGCGCGACGCCCGGCACACCGGCTGAGCCACGATCAACGGGACTCCCACAGATGCTCACACGCTTCGACGTCGCCCCCCTCGCCGGGGCCGTGGCGGGAGCCGCCGCAGGCGCCGCCCGCGGCACCGCACAGGGCATGACGTCCGTCCACGCCACGACGCGCCGCCTCGGCCACGTCGCCCGCAACGCCCTCGACGGCGGCCGGCACTGGCGGGCCGGACACCACGTCCACCTGGCCCTGCGGCACCCGGGCGGCGCCACCGCCCCGCTCGCCCGCAAGGTCGCCGCCGAACTGCTCGACCACCCCGACGTGCTGACGGCGTACTGGGACGAGGGACTGTCCCGGCTCGTGGTGACCGCCGTGACGGACGCGGCCGGCGACCGCGTGACCGAGCGGGCCGTCGCGCTCGCCGCCCGCCTCGGACTGACCGAGGACGCCGGCCCCGAGGAGGAGGACGACACGGCCCACCCCGGCGACCCCCGCGAGGTACGGGTCGCCGCCACCGCGCTGCTGCTGGACGCCGCCGGCGCGGCCGGCGCCCTGGCGGGCCGGTCGCTGCGCCTGCCGCCCAGTCCCAAGGCGGTCACCGCCGCCGTCACCCTGCTGCGCGAGAACCCCCGCTTCCGCGCCCTGCTGCGGCAGCGGTTCGGCCGCAGCGGCATGGACCTCCTCCTCGCCGCCGCCAACGCCGCCACGCACGGCGCCGGACAGTCCCCCGTGTCCCTGGTGCTCGACGGGCTGGTGCGCACCGGCCAGCTGACCGAGGCGACAGCCCGGGCCGCCGCCTTCGAGGCCCTGCACGACGACGTCTGCCTCGAACGGCGCACCAGCATCCCCTGCCCCGCCGACACCCGCCCGCCCCTGCGGGTGACGCCCGCCCAGGCGTACGCGGCGCACGCCGGCACCGGCAGTGTCGCGGGCGCCGTCGCCACCCTCCTCGTCACCCACGACACCAGGGAGGCGGCCGAGGCCGTCCTCGCCGGATCCCCCAAGGCGGCGCGCTACGGCCCCGCCGCCTTCGACGCGTTCCTCGGCACCCATCTCGCCCGGTTCGGGGTCCTGGTCCGCAGCGCCGACCGGCTGCGGCAGCTGGAGATCGCCGACTCCCTGGTCCTGCACGCCGACGCCCTGCGCGGCCGGGCGCGGCCCGCCGACGGCGCGCCCGCGGTGTTCGAGGACCCCGTCGACCCCTACGCCGAAGCGGTCCTCGACGCGGCCCGCCGGGCCGGGCTGCACGTCGTGGTCACCGGCGGCTCCGACCTGAAGGACATCACCCGCCTCGCCGACGAGGTCGCCCCCGCCGACCTGCCGTTCGGCGACGTCGTACGGGCGCTGCAGAACGACGGGCACATCGTGGTGAGCGTCGCCCGCGTGGCCGCGCACGGCGGCGACGACATGGCGGCCGGACTGCCCGCCGGCGACGTGGCGATCGCCCTCACGGACGCGCGCTCGGCGCTCGCCTGGGGCGCCGACGCGCTCGCCCCGAACGGACTGGCCGACGTCTGGCGCCTGCTGACGGCCGTCCCGGCGGCCCGCCGGGTCGGCCGCCGCTCGCAGACCCTGGCCCGGGCCGGCGCCGCCCTGTCCGGGCTGATGGTGGCCCGCGGCGGCACACCCGGCGGTCGGCTGTGGCAGCGGCTCACCCGGCACGCCCCGGTGAACGTCGCGGCGGCGGGCGCCCTGCTCACCGGCTGGACGGAAGGCCTGCGCGTGGCCCGCGCCACGCCGCCCGAGCCCCGGCTGCACGTGCCCTGGCACGCCCTGGAACCGCACGAGGCACGCGAGCTGCTGAGCGACACCCGCGCCGACGCCGAACCCGGCGGACTCGCCCTGCTCGCCGAACGCTCCCGGCAGCGGGCCGCGCGGCTCGCCCGCACGCCCGCGGCCGCCCCCGCCCGCTGGACCTGGCAGGCGGCCGGCGCCGTCCGCCGCGAGCTCGACGACCCGCTCACACCGGTCCTGGCCACCGGGGCGCTCGCCTCGGCGCTGCTCGGCTCGCTCGTCGACGCGCTGCTCGTCGTCGGGGCCATGGACATCAACGCGGTGGCGGGCGGCCTCCAGCGGTTGCGCGCCGAACGGGCGCTGGCCCAGCTCGCCGCCCACCAGCGGCCCAAGGCCCGCCGGCAGGTCACCCGCGACCGCACGGTCACCGTCGACGCCGCCCGGCTGCGGCCGGGGGACCGGATCGGTCTCGGCGCCGGCGACGTCGTACCGGCGGACGCACGGCTGCTGGAGACGGACGGGCTGGAGGTCGACGAGTCGTCGCTCACCGGCGAGTCGCTGCCCGTGACCAAGGGCGTGGAAGCGACCCCGGGCGCCCCGGTCGCCCAGCGGACCTGCATGGTCTTCGAGGGCACCACCGTCGTGGCCGGCCGCGCCGACGCGCTCGTCGTGGACACCGGCGACCGCACCGAGGCGGGCCGCGCCGTCGCCCTGGCCGCCCGCACCCCGCCGCCCGCCGGCGTCCAGGCGCGGCTGCAGGAGCTGACCCGCAAGGCCCTCCCGGTGACCCTCACCGGCGGTGCGCTGGTGACCGGCCTGTCCCTGCTGCGCGGCAGTCCGATACGGCGTGCCGTCAGCGGCGGTGTCGCCGTGGCCGTCGCCGCAGTCCCCGAGGGGCTGCCGCTGGTCGCGACCGTCGCCCAGATGGCCGCCGCCCGCCGGCTCTCCCGGCGGGGTGTGCTGGTCCGCACCCCGCGCACCCTGGAGGCGCTCGGCCGGGTCGACACCGTCTGCTTCGACAAGACCGGCACCCTCACCGAGAACCGGCTCCGGCTGGTCCGGGTGGCCACCGCCGACGGCACCGTCCTCGCCCCGGACGCCGAGGACGCCGTACCGGTCGTACGGCTCGCCGCGCGCGCCTGCCCGCAGGAGGAGACCGGCGAGGGACGCCGGGTCGCCCACGCCACCGACGAGGCCGTCCTCGACGTGGCTCCGCCCGACACCGGCTGGAGTGCCGACGGCGAACTGGCCTTCGAGGCCAGCCGCGGCTACGCGGCGGCCGTCGGCCGGGACGGCGGCGCCGCGCTCCTCGTCGTCAAGGGGGCTCCCGAGACGGTGCTCCCCGCCTGTCGGGACCTTCCCGAGGAGGCGGCCGGCACCGCCCACACCCTGGCGGGCCAGGGACTGCGCGTCCTCGCCGTCGCCCGGCGCCCGTGCCGGGGGTCCGACGCGGACGCCGAACTCGACGCCGGCCTCGCGGACCTGGAGTTCGCCGGCCTGATCGCCCTCGCCGACGTGCCGCGCGACACCTCGCGGGAGCTGCTCACCGCACTGCGCCGGACCGGCATCCTGCCCGTCATGCTCACCGGCGACCACCCGGAGACCGCCCGCGCCATCGCCCTGCAACTGGGCTGGCCCGAGGAGACGGAGGTGGTCACCGGGGACGACCTGGTCGCCATGGGCCGCTCGGAGCGGGTGCGCGCGCTGCACGGTGCCGGAGTCGTCGCCCGGGTCGCCCCCGAGCAGAAGCTGCACGTCGTGGAGGCCCTGCAACAGGCCGGCCGGGTGGTGGCGATGGCGGGCGACGGGGCCAACGACGCCGCCGCCATCCGCGCCGCCGACGTGGGCGTCGGCATCGAGGCCCGCGGCTCCGCCGCCGCCCGCAACGCCGCCGACCTGGTGCTCACCACCGGTGACCTGTCCGTCCTGGTGGACGCCGTCGGCGAGGGCCGCGCGCTGTGGCGCAGCGTCGCCGACGCGGTCAGCATCCTCATCGGCGGCAACGCGGGCGAGGTCGGCTTCAGCGTGCTGGGCACCCTGCTCGCCGGGTCCTCACCGCTGTCGACCCGTCAGCTGCTCCTGGTCAACCTGCTCACCGACATGTTCCCCGCCATGGCGGTGGCGGTGACACCGAGCGACGACCCGTCGACGGCGGCGCACGCCGCGAGCGGCCCGATGGGCCTCGACGTCCTGGGCGCGCCCCTGCTGCGCTCCATCCGGCGCCGGGGCATCACCACCTGCCTCGGCGCGGTCACCGCCTATCTGATCGGCCGCCTCACCCCCGGCACCGAACGCCGCTCCACCACGATGGCCCTGTGCGGGGTGGTCGGCGCCCAGCTGGCGCAGACCCTCTCCGGGCGCCGCCGGAGCCCCCTGGTGTGGGTGACGGCCCTGGGCTCCGCGGCCGTGCTCGCCGCCCTCGTCCAGACGCCGGGCGTCAGCCACTTCTTCGGCTGCGCCCCGCTCGGCCCCGTCGCCTGGGCGGGCGTCGCCCTGGCCATCACCCTGTCGGCCCTCGCCCCGCGCCTGGAACGCCTCGAAGCGGTACGGCACCTGTACGACGCCGTGTCCCGCCTCGTCCTGCGACTCGGCGACTCCGCCGGCCGGACCCGCCACTTCCTGGACACCGGCATCGCCCGCCCGGTGGCCTGATCCCCCAGGGGCGCGGGGGACCGCGCACGGGGTCCGGGGGCGGAGCCCCGGGGACGGGACGGGAAGGGGCGGCGGGGGCGGGAGAAGGCTCGGACATCCGGGCAGCGCGGGGTGCGGAATCACGGGGCCGCCCCGACGGCGTGACAGGGGGGCCGTCCGGCCCGAGCGGATCCGGCGTCCTGCGCCCAGACTGGAAGTGGGGGGCGTTCCCGGCGCTCACTCGGAGCCCCCGCCGACCCGGGCGGACGCGCTCCCGGCGCCGAAGCCCGCCGCCGAGCGAGAAGGGTGAGGATCGGCATGAAGGGCTACGTCTTCCACGGCCCCGGGCAGTCCGCCTGGGAGGAGGTTCCCGACCCGGCCGTCGAGGAACCCGGCGACGCCATCGTGCGCGTCGACGCCGTCACCGTCTGCGGCACGGACCTGCACATCCTCAAGGGCGACGTGCCCGGGGTCCGTCCGGGCACCGTCCTGGGCCACGAGGCGGTCGGCGAGATCGTCGAGACCGGCGGCGACGTCCGCACCGTGCGCCCCGGGGACCGCGTCCTGGTCTCCTGCATCACCGCCTGCGGGCGCTGCGGCTACTGCCGCGAGAGCGTGTACGGCCAGTGCCGGGGCGGCGGGGGCTGGATCCTCGGCCACCTCGTCGACGGCACCCAGGCCGAGTACGTACGCGTCCCGTACGCCGACCTCTCCGTGCACCCGCTGCCCGGCGCCGTCGCGGGCGAGGACGCCGTACTGCTGGCCGACATCTTCCCCACCGCCTACGAGGTGGGCGTGCTCAACGGGCGGGTGCGCCCCGGTGACACGGTCGTCGTGGTCGGCGCCGGGCCCGTCGGCCTCGCCGCGATCGCCACCGCCCGGCTGTTCGCGCCCGAGCGTATCGTCGCCGTCGATCCGGCCGCCGCACGGCTGCAGGCGGCGAAGGAGTTCGGCGCCGACGCCGTGGCCGACGCGGACGAGACCCCCGAGCAACTGGTCGAGGACCTCACCGGCGGGCTCGGCGCGGACGTGGTCATCGAGGCGGTGGGTGTTCCGGAGACCTTCGAACTGTGCGCCCGCATCGTGCGGCCCGGCGGACACCTCGCCAACGTCGGTGTGCACGGCGCACCCGCCACCCTGCACCTCGAGGACCTGTGGGCCAGGAACGTCACCATCACCACCGGGCTCGTCGACACCCGCTCCACCCCCACCCTGCTGCGGATGGCGGCCGCCGGCCGGCTGCCCACCCGCCGGCTGGTCACCCACACGTTCCCGCTCGACCACATGCAGGAGGCCTACGACGTCTTCGGCAACGCCGCCGAGACCGGGGCGCTCAAGGTCGTCCTCGGCGTCCCGCAGCACGAGGTGGTGCCCGTGCACCCGACGGTCTGACGGGCAGCGGCCGGACCGGGCCGTCCGGTCCGTGCGGGAACGGGGCTTCCGGTCCGTGCGGGAACGGGGCGGTCGGGTCCACCCTGGAGTGAGGCGCCGTTCGTCACCCGCGCGAGGAGGTGACCTCCGATGGCGAGGACGCAGGGTACGAGGTCCCGGAGGGTGCGGTTGTGGCGGTGGCGGAGGAACCCGCTGCGCCGCCGCAGTGATCTGGCCGAGGCCTGGCTGGTGCTCGTCACACTCCTCCTCGCCCTGCTGCTCGGGGCGTTCTCCGGGCTGGCGGCGGCCGCGGCCGTGGACGGGTCGCTCGCCGAACGCCGGGAGCGGACCACCCCCGTCCCCGCCGTACTGGCCGAGGACGCCGCCGGGCTGTCCGCGCCGGTGACGGAGAACGGGGACGGCGGCGTATGGGCCAAGGTGCGGTGGACCGCCCCCGACGGCACCGGCCGCACGGGCCGGGCCGAGGTCGATCCGGGGAGCCCGGCGGGCGCCGGGGTCACCGTGTGGACGGACCCCGCGGGCCGGCTGGTCTCCGCACCGCCCGACGGCGCGGAAGCACGGTTCCAGACCGTCATGGCCGGTGCCACGGTCGCTGTCGCCGCCGGGGGAGCGGTCCTGCTCGGCGGATGGCTCGTCCGCGCCCGGCTGCGACTGCGGCGCCTGGCCGAGTGGGAGGCCGAGTGGCGCCGGGTCGAACCGTCGTGGCGCAGGCGCATGACGGGCTGAGGCGCATGACGGGCTGAAGGAATGCCGGGCTGAGGGAATGCCGGGGCGGGGCGGTCACCGCCGTGGCCGCTGGGACCGCGGCGGCCGTGTCCGGCGGCTTCGGCCGCCAGGTCTCCGGGGCGCGCGGTGCGGGCCGAAGCCCCTGCCGCGGACGGCCGCGGTCCCGGCCCGAAGGCCGGGACCGCGGGGGCCGCCGTGCCGGAGGGGACCGGGACGACGGAGTGCGGGGCGGCGCCCGGACGGCGCCGCCCCGCGGAGGTCAGACCTCGCCGCGCCAGGCGCCCGTCTCCAGACCGCGCCGCTCGATGAACTCCTTGAACCGCTTCAGGTCCCCGCCGACCTGCCGCTTGACGAAGCCGAGCTTGTCGCCCACGTTCTCGGTCATCCCCTGCGGGTCGAAGTCCATCTGCAGCATCACCTTGGTGGTGGTGTCCCGCACCCGGTGGAAGGTGACGACCCCGGCCTGCCGCGCCTCGCCGTCGACCGTGGTCCAGGCGACGCGCTCGTCCGGGATCTGCTCGGTGATCTCGGCGTCGAACTCCCGCTCCACGCCCCCGACCTTGGTCACCCAGTGGGTCAGCGTGTCACTGCGCTGCTCGATGCGTTCCACGCCGCCCATGAACTCCGGGAAGCTCTCGAACTGGGTCCACTGGTTGTAGGCGGTGCGGACCGGGACGTCGACCTCGATCGATTCCTCTACCTGCGACATGCGTCGGCTACCTCGCTTTCCGATGGGGAACGGAAGACGGGTACCTGATCCGGCGCCGATCATTCCTGACGATCCGTCACCCCGGCCGGCCGAGGGCCGGCCGGGGGTCACGCCTCCTCGCGGCGGCAGTGCAGGAAGAGCTGCGGCTCCGGCCGGGCGTCGGGATGGGCCGGGGTGAACATCACGCTCTCCTGCGACTCCACCGCCAGGCCCGCCGCCCGCACGAGGGCGACGACGTCCTCGGCCGCGAAACTGGTGACGCGCACGTCCTGTCCCATGAAGACGCCCTCGAACCCCTCGACGTCCAGCGGCACGGTGGCCAGCGCCAGCAGGCCGCCCGGCCGCAGCGCCCGCGCCAGCCGGCGCACCAGCTCCGACTGCTCCGCACGGGACATCTGCAGCAGCGCGAAGTACACGCAGACCGCGTCGAACGAACCGTCCTCGAGCGGCATCCGTCGGATGTCGGCGCACCGGAACTCCGCTCCGGGCACCTGCCGGGAGGCGATCTGCACCATCACCGGGGACACGTCGACGCCCAGCACCCGGTGGCCGGCCCCGGTGAGCGCGGCGGCCGTGGGGCGGCCCGTGCCGCTGCCCACGTCCAGCACCCTGCTGCCGGGCGCCAGCCCCTCGAGCAGCCGGTCCAGCGACGCCCGGTGCGCCGGCGAGGAGGCGAACGCCTTCTCGTACTCGCCGCCCAGCGCGTCGAACACCGCCGCCGCCGGTGACCCGTGACCCTCGTCGACCAAGACGCACCCCGTCTCCACGTACCGATGCGGGGCATCGTGTCATCCCCGTCCCGCCGTCACAACGGGACACCGCCCGTGGCGGCTTGCGGGCACGCGGACCGGCACGGCAGGGTCGGGGCGTGCCGACTCTGCTGATCGTCCACCACACGCCCTCGCCGAACTGCCAGGCGATGTTCGAGGCCGTCCTCTCGGGCGCCACCACCGAGGAGATCGAGGGTGTCCGGGTGGTGCGGCGGGCGGCGCTGTCCGCCACCGCCGCCGACGTCCTGGACGCCGACGGCTACCTCCTCGGCACCCCGGCGAACCTCGGCTACATGTCGGGCGCGCTCAAGCACTTCTTCGACCAGGTCTACTACCCCTGCCTGGACACCACCCGGGGCCGGCCCTTCGGTTACTACGTGCACGGCGGGAACGACGTCACGGGCGCGGTGCGGGGCATCGAGTCGATCGCGACGGGCCTCGGCTGGCGGCGCGCCGCCGACGGCGTGACCGTCACCGGCGAACCGGACCGGGCCGCCGTCGAGCGGTGCTGGGAGCTGGGCGCCACGGTCGCCGCGGGCCTGATGGACTGAGCCCCGCCGACGGCACCGTCAGGTCTCGTCCATGCGCCGCCGGTCCTGCTCGTCCCAGGCCCGGGTGTCGCGCGGCTGCGTGTACGGCTCCGCCTCGGGCGGGTGGCCCCCGGCGATGGCCCGCTGCCGGGCGATCTCCGCGTCGAACTCCAGCCCCAGCAGGATGGCCAGATTGGTGATCCACAGCCAGATCAGGAACACGATGACGCCGGCCATCGTGCCGTACGTCTTGTTGTACGACCCGAAGTTGGCCACGTACAGGGCGAACCCGGCGGAGGCGATCAGCCAGATCACCAGCGCGAGGAAACTGCCCGGAGTGATCCACCGGAACCCCTTGACCCTGGCGTTCGGAGCCGCCCAGTACAGCAGTGCGATCATGATCACGACCAGGACGACCAGCACTGGCCACTTGGCGAGCGACCACACGGTCAGCGCGGTGTCGCCGAGGCCGAGCAGGTCGCCCGCCTGACGGGCCAGCCCGCCGGTGAAGACCACGATCAGCGCACTGATCACGGCCATCACCATCAGGGCGACCGTCACCCCGAGCCGTACCGGCAGCACCTTCCACACCGGGCGGCCCTCGGGCATGTCGTAGACCGCGTTCGCCGCGCGCATGAACGCCGCCACGTAACCCGACGCCGACCAGACGGCCAGCACCAGACCGACGATCGCCACGATCGACCCGATGCCCGCCCTGCCCTGCAACTGCTGCACCGCCTGGGTGAGGATGTCGCGGGCCGCACCGGGGGCGGTGAGCTCCTGGAGGTTCTCCAGCACCTTGTCCGTGGTGGACCTGCCGGTGAGGCCCAGGACCGACACCAGGGCCAGCAGCGCCGGGAACAGCGCCAGCACGCCGTAGTACGTCAGGGCGGCGGCCCGGTCGGTGAGCTCGTCGTCCTTGAACTCGCGCACGCTGCCTTTCAGCGCCGCGCCCCACGCTCCTTTCGGCAGCTTGCCCGGCGTGTCCGGTGCCGCCCGCTCCACCTCGTCACTGGGCCCGGGCTCGTCCGCCGCCGCGTCGCTCCCGTAACCCGGACGGGACTCGTCCGTCGCGCTCTCGTCGGTCCGCGGGCCGTTCCGCCCCGGGATATGCAGCTTCATGTCTCCCGGGTAACCAGGGGCCGGCGGGCTAAGCCGGGAAACCGGAGCCCGGCCCGGCCGGAAAGGGGTTGTGGGAGCGCTCCCAAGTGGGCAGGATGCCCAGCATGACCGAGTCCCCCAGGATCCGCCCGTACCGCCGCGAGGACCGGCCGGCCCTCGACGACATCTGCATCCGCACCGCGCACAACGGCCAGGACAGCCGCCCCCACTACACCGACCCCACCGTCTTCCCCGACACCTTCGCCGCGCCCTACGTCCATCTGGAGCCGGAACTGGCCTTCGTGCTGGACGACGGCCGGGGCCGGGCGGTCGGCTACATCGTGGGCACCGCCGACACCGTCCGCTTCGCCAGGGCCTTCCGCACCGCCTGGCTGCCCCTGGTGGCCGACCGCCACCCCGAGCCGTCCGGCCCGCCGGCCACCCCGGACGAGGTGATCGCCCGGCTCCTGCACCACCCCGAGCGGATGATCCTCCCGGAACTGGCCGCCTGGCCGGCCCACCTGCACATCGACCTGCTGCCCGACTGGCAGGGGCGTGGTCACGGACGGCGGCTGATGCGGACCTTCCTCGAGGCCCTGCGGGACGGGGGAGTGCCGTCCGTCCACCTCGTCATGGCGGCGGCCAACAAGCCCGCCCGGGCCTTCTACGACCGCATGGGCTTCGAGGAGATCGACACCTCGATGGACGACTCGGCCGTCTGCCTCGGCCGTACGACGCACGATCTCGACGGGCTCTGAGGGGCCGGTACCGGTCTCCGTCGAACGCATCGAATGCGCCACCGCCCGCGCGGAAGTGGCGCGAACGCGCATTGCTGCTCCGCTTCGGCGGGCGCAGCCTGTGCACTGGGAGCGCTCCCATGGCGGCCGTGGGGGCGCGCCCGCATCCCCGCGACCCCCACAGCGGAAAGAGGGAATCCATGGTTTGTCATGTTCATGACGTTGTGTCGCTCCGGTCCCGTCTGTCGCTCGCCCTGACCGTGGCCGTCGCCGCGCTGCTCTGTCTGATCCCCTGGAGCGGTACCGCCGTCGCCCACGGCTCGGTGATCGACCCCGCGTCCCGCAACTACGGCTGCTGGCAGCGCTGGGGGAGCGACTTCCAGAACCCGGCGATGGCCCAGGAAGACCCGATGTGCTGGCAGGCGTGGCAGGACGACCCCAACGCCATGTGGAACTGGAACGGCCTCTACCGCAACGGCTCCGCCGGCAACTTCCAGGCCGTCGTCCCCGACGGCCGGCTGTGCAGCGGCGGACACGCCGAGGGCGGGCGCTACGACTCCCTCGACGCGGTGGGCGCCTGGAAGACGACGAACGTGGACGACGACTTCACCGTCAAGCTGTACGACCAGGCCGGCCACGGCGCGGACTACTTCCTCGTCTACGTCACCCGGCAGGGCTTCGACCCCACCACCGAGCAGCTGGGCTGGGACGACCTCCGGCAGCTGGCCCGCACCGGCTCGTACGCGCCCAGCCAGAACTACTCGATCCCGGTGAGCACCTCCGGCCTCAGCGGCCGCCACGTCGT
Organism: Streptomyces sp. NPDC044984; assembly: GCF_040646935.1. Taxonomy (NCBI): domain Bacteria; kingdom Bacillati; phylum Actinomycetota; class Actinomycetes; order Kitasatosporales; family Streptomycetaceae; genus Streptomyces; species Streptomyces sp. NPDC044984. The sequence goes on along the minus strand of NZ_JBEZBE010000013.1, from coordinate 147,105 downwards.
CTACACGATCTGGCAGGCCTCGCACATGGACCAGACGTACTTCCTGTGCAGTGACGTGAACTTCGGCTGATTCACCGGCACTTGACCGCTCCCGTCCCCAAGTCCCCGCCGGGCCGCACGAGTCCGGCGGGGACCGGTGCGTACGGGACCGGGGTTCTCTGAGATTCCGCGAAGAATCCGTGAGGCCTTTGAACGCGCGGCGGTCCGCCTGCGTATGGGGCGTGGGAATCCCCTGCCCACCCCCCGCGACAGAAGCGTAGGAGTACCGCCTTGGCACGCAACACACGCAGACGCCCCAAACAGCGCGCGACGCTCGCCGCCTTCGCCCTGATCCTGGGCGGAGGCGGGATGATGGCGGCCAACGTCTACGCTTCCGCGACGGAGGAGGGCGCGCCGGGCGGCGGCCGGGTCCTCTCGGGCGCCACGATCGACTGCCCGGACGTGGCCACCGAGCTGACGTCGGTGCCGCAGGAGGCGCGGGCGGAGGTCGACAAGGAACTCGCCGCGCTCGACGCGCAGATCGCCGATGCCTACAAGAGGCTCGGGGAGTCGGCCGAGGCTCTCCGGCAGGACCCGGGCTTCGCGGACGACGCGGTCGCCGGGCCGCTCGAGGAGAAGCGTTCCGCGACCCTCGCGCGCATCGCGACCGCCATCGACCGGGCCGGCGACCGGCCCGCCGGCCTCGAGGAGCTCGCCGCCTGTGCCGTGCGCGAGTCCGGCAACGCCGCACAGCCGGACGCCGGGCAGGAGGACGCCGGTGACGAGGGCGCCGGCGACGAGGGCGAGCAGGCGGGTGACGGAGGCGACGGCCAGGATCAGCAAGGTCAGGGCCAGCAGGGCCAGGACCAGCAAGGTCAGGGCCAGCAAGGTCAGGGCCAGGGCGGAAACGGCGGTCAGGCCGGCAACGGGCCCGTCGCCGGCGACTACGTCGACATCGAGAGCGTCCAGCCCAACGTCACCGAGCCGCGGCAGACGGGCAACGCCTCCCGCGGCACCTTCACCAGCGAGTGCGGCGTCAACGAGAACGGCCTGTTCAACTCGGACAACGTGATCGCCGCCCCGGGTGTCGGCAACGGCGCCCACCACTTCCACGACTACATCGGCAACCAGGCCACCAACGCCTTCTCCAGCGACGAAGACCTGGCGCGGGCGGACACCAGCTGCGCGGACCAGGGCGACAGGTCGTCGTACTACTGGCCCGTGCTGCGGCTGCAGAACGGCACCGAGGAGCAGGACGCCCAGTCCCCGGGCGGCGGCATCGAGGGCAACGTCGGTGAGATCGTCACGCCCAAGGAGGTCACGCTGACCTTCGAGGGCAACCCGCGGGGCGAGGTCACCGCCATGCCCCGGCTGCTGCGCATCATCACCGGCGACGCCAAGTCGTTCGTCAACGGCCCCGCCAACGCCAACGCCTCCTGGAGCTGCACCGGCTTCGAGGACCGGCAGCTGACGGACAAGTACCCGCTGTGCCCGCAGGGCAGTGACGTGGTGCGCACGTTCGACTTCCAGAGCTGCTGGGACGGCCGCAACATCGACAGCGCCAACCACCGTACGCACATGGCGTTCGCGGACGCCGAGGGCGCCTGCCCGTCCGGCTTCAAGCCGGTGCCGCAGCTGGTGCAGCGCATCGTCTACGACGTCGACGCACCGAGCCTCGACGACGGTGGCAGGACGACTCCGCTGTTCGCGGTGGACTCCTTCCCGGAGCAGCTGCACAAGCCGATCACGGACCACGGTGACTTCATCAACGTCTTCGACGAGGACCTGATGAACGAGATGGTCGACTGCATCAACGAGGGCCGCACCTGCGGTGCCGGCGGCGGCAACGACGGCGGCGGCAACGGCGGCGGCGAGCCGGGTGAGGAGCCCCAGCAGCCGGAGGAGCCCACGGCCACGCCCGGCGACCCGGGCCAGGGCAGCGACGGCGGCAACCAGGGCGACGGCGGCGACAAGCCCGGCGACGACGGCAACCAGGGCGACGGCGGGCAGGAGCAGCCGTCGGATCCCCCGGCCGCCGAGGAGCCCCCGGCCGCCGAGGAGCCCGCGGAGGGCGAGGAGCCCGCTGAGGGCGACGGCGCAGCCCGGCCCGAGCAGCCCGATGTGAAGGCTTCCACCCCGGCCGAGGACGCCGACATCGGGAACCAGGTCGGCGACAAGGGCGGCAACGACGAGGGCGGCCAGGCGGCCCAGGCCGCCGAGGTGCCCGGCAGTCTCCCGGAGCTCGGGTCCGAGGACGGGACCGAGGCGCAGGCCGAGACCGGCAGCCTCGCCGAGACCGGGGCCCAGCTCTGGCCCGCCGCGCTGGGCGGAGTGCTGGTGATCTTCGGATTCTTCGTCCTGCGGAGCGTGAGGCGCGGGGCCTGACCCGACGCGGCACATGAACGGCGGCAGGACCCGGCCCGGGTCCTGCCGCCCCGTGTTTCCCTCCCCCTCCGCACCGATGCGGAGCAGGAGCGGGAGGCCGCGGGCTCAGCGGCTGGGGGCGTCGGCCAGGGCGTCCGGTTCGGCGGCCGTGGAGGAGCGGCCTCGTTCGGGCAGGGCGGCGCGGAACCGGCGCAGGCCCGCCGGCACACCCAGCGCGCCGGACCCCAGGGCGACCCCGGCGCCGACCAGGGCGCTGCCCACCGCCTGGGACGCACCGTAGGAGCCGGTGCCGACGAGCGGCGCGGTGCACGCGGCCGCCACCGGGATCAGACCGGAGAACAGGGTGGCCCGTTCGGCACCGATCCGCTGCATGCCCATGTACCAGCACACGAAGCCGACGACGGTGACCACCACCGCCTGCCACAGCAGCGCCGTCGCCTCGACGCCGTCCGGGCGGCGCAGCCACGCGGACCCGTCGAGCAGCAGCCCGGCCGCCGCCGACTCGACCGCGGCGACGCCGCACACCGTGGCGGACAGCAGACGGGGGCCCAGGGGCCGCAGCACGGGCACGGCCAGTACGGCGAACCCGACCTCCCCGACGAGCGCGCACAGCGAGAAGGCGAGGCCCGCCCCGTCCGTACGCCCCCAGCCCTGCACGGTGAAGGCGCCGACGGCCACCGCCGACGCCCCGTACAGCACCGCCCGCCTCGGCCGCCGGCCGTCCAGCAGGGGGACGAGGACGGCGACCACGACGGGCGCGCAGCCCACGAAGACGCCGGGCACCGCCGGCTCCGCGGTCCGCTCCGCGGCCAGGACGGCCAGGTTGAACCCGACCATGCCGACCGCGGCGAGCAGCGCCAGCCGGGCCCACAGGCGCGGCGGGAGCGACCGCAGCCTGGCGGCCGCGCCCCGGCCGGCCAGGGGGATCAGCAGCAGACAGGCCAGCGCGTACCGCAGGAACTGACCGCCCGCGTACGGGTAGTCGCCGAGGACGCTGTTGGCGGTGAAGGAGCCTCCGACGAGGACACAGGCGAGCGCGGCGAGCAGGGCCCCGCGCGTGGTGACGGCGTTCATGACACCGACGCTAGAAAGAACGGCGGCCCGCCGAGGGGTCCACTTCCACCCCGTTGTCGGGGACCAATCCGGCCGGGAAGCCGCTCCTCCGGGAAAGCCATTACTCCGGGGAAGCTACTCCTCCTCCTTCTTCCAGGGGCCGACGCCCAGCTTCCCCGTCGTCCCGAGGTCGAGTTCGGGGACGAGCGTCACCGGGTCCGCCCCGGACTTCGCCCGCACCCGCACGTAGGGGACGTCGACCGCCGCACCCGCCTCGACCGTGTTGCGCCACACCAGGCCGGCCCAGGCACCCTCACCCGGCTTCAGCACGAGCGGCAGGGCCGGGCCGTCCGCCCCCGTGCCGCCGGCGACGGAAGCGCCGTCGCGCAGGACCCGGACACCGTCCACCGGTTCGTGGTCCTCGTCGAAGAGCCGGACGTCGGGATAGCCGTGCAGCGAGTAGGGCCGGGTGCCGCAGTTCTCCAGACGCACGGACACCACCCGCAGGCCCATGGCGGCGTTGGCGTCGTCCGCGTACACGCGGACACCGGAGTCCGGACACGGGCCCCCCGGGGACGGCGTCTCGTCGGCCGGCACGCTGCGCACCTTGGCGATCCGTACCCGGCTCGCGTCCCCCGGGCCCGCCATCGACCCGCTCAGCGAGACCCTGCCCGGGACCGTCCGGCCCGGAGCCACGTCCTGGACGGTCCCCTCGGTGTTGTACAGCACCCTCCCCGCCTCGGACAGGATGTCGAACGTGACCGTGTAGGTGTGGGGCCCGGCTTCCGTGTGGGTGAGCTCGAACAGGACGCAGCCCCCGCTTCCGCCGTCGAATCCGGTGATCCGGACCCCGTCCCGTTCCAGCTCGGTGTCCGTGCCGGAGGGCCGCCCCGCGCAGGAGGCACCGGACGGAGACGGCTCGGCACGCGTGTCGCACGCGGTGACCGACAGGGCGCCGGCGAGGACGACGGCAAGGGAGAGGAAGTTGCTGCGCATGCGAGGAGTTGATCAGTACCGGCCGCGGTCGGCTGTGACGGAAGCCACGCTTTCGGTGACCGGTGTGTGACACTTGGCGCCAAGGACGCGGTGCTGTCCGAGGGGGAGCGCCGGTCGGCCGCGAGAGGGGAGTCGCCGTGGACAAGGGGACGGTTCGCACACACGAGGGCACGGGCACGGACGCGGCGGCGACCGTGCGGCACGCCCGCTTCGGACGCCTCCCGGAGCCGGTCCGGGTGGAGGACATGGTCGAGGAACGCCCGGCCGTCGCGCCGGACCCGGCCCGCGACGCCTACGACCCGGACGAGTGGCTGGTGCGCTACTGCCTGTGAGGCCGCCGTGTCCTCGTACGGGTGGATGCGCCCACTGCGCGCGTCAGGCCTGGTGCGGGGGCGGGAGCACCGTATGCCTTCGCCGGTACGGGAGGCGTGCGCGTACCCCTGGCGGGCGGCGGTCAGCGGCCGGGCCGCCAGTCGTAGGCCGTCAGCAGCAGCGCCACGTCGTCCGGGCGGTCCTCGGTCCGGCGGGCCGTTCTGATCAGCCGGTCGGCGAGCTCCTCGACCGAGTCGGTGCGGCTGCGCGCCAGGCAGCGGCGGATCATCCCGATGCCCGTCTCGATGTCACCGCCGGGCGTCTCGACGAGCCCGTCCGTGTACAGCGCGAGGACACTGCCGGGGGCCAGGGTGAGTGCCGTGACCGGGTAGACGGCCTCCGGCAGCACCCCGAGCAGCACGCCACCGGGCAGGTCCAGGCTCTCCGTGTGTCCGTCGGGGTGGCGCAGCAGGGGCGGGGGATGACCCGCCCGGACGGCCAGGGCGCGGCCGGTGGCCGGGTCGAGCTCGATGTAGCAGCAGGTCGCGAAGACGTCCGTCTCCAGCTCCACCAGCAGCCGGTTGGTGTGGGTGATGACCTCCTGCGGCGGCCGGCCGCTGGCGGCGAAGGCGTGCACCGCGCTGCGCAGCTGCCCCATGACGGCGGCGGCCCCGACGCTGTGCCCCTCGACGTCGCCGATGACCAGTGCCACCCCCCGCCCGGTCCTGATCACGTCGTACCAGTCGCCCCCGATGGCCATGCCCTGGGTGCCGGGCAGATAGCGGCCGGTGGTGAGCATCCGGTCGATGGCGGGCAGCCGGTGCGGCAGCAGCCCCTCCTGCAGCCCCCGTGCGACGGCGGACTCCGCGTCGTAGAGCCGGGCCCGCTCCAGCGCCTGCGCGGTCAGACCGCCCAGCGCGGTCAGCGCGGTGCGCTCCTCGGGAGTGAACCGGTGCGGTGCGGTCCAGCCGAGGATGCAGGAGCCGACCGGGTGGCCGGAGGCGATCAGCGGCAGGAACGCCCAGGCGTTCATCGGGTCCAGGAGGAGCTGGGGGTAGGCGTTGACCAGCGCTTCCGGTGACTCGAAGAAGAGCGGGAGCCGGGTGGTCAGGGCGTGCACACCGGGCAGGTTCGCGTTGAGCGGCACCCCTTCGAAACTGTCGAGGAAGTGCTCCGGATAACCGGACTCCCACAGCAGGTGCATCCGGTTGTCGCGGATCGTGTACAGGGCGATCTCCTGCGCGCCGAACGCGGGCAGCAGCTGTTCGGCGACGGCCAGGCAGACGTCCCTGACGGTGACGGCCTCGGTCAGCACGCTGGCCATCTGCACGACGTGGTAGAGGGCTCCCGCGCGGGCCGTCGCGACCAGCTCCGAGGGCGCCGCCGCGCCGTCCCCGCCGGCCGGCGCCGGGGACCGGCCCGGCTCGGCCCCGGCGGGGGCGCCGGTGCGGAACACGCGGCCGGTCAGCCCGTGCACCTCGGGATAGAGCACGAACCCCAGCCAGACGCCGTCCGGGTCCTGCACCAGGTACGACACCGGCTCCTGCGACAGCATCGCCGCCCGGTAGCGGTCCTCGTAGGCCGGATCGCGCAGCCAGGTGAGCACCTCCCACGGATAGTGGCCGAGCATGTGTTCCAGGTCGCAGCCCAGCAGTTCCTGGCAGCGGCGGTTGGCGTAGGCGACCCGGCCGTCCTGGTCCAGGGAGAACACGCCGTCGGGCAGCCGCTCGGCGGCCTCCGCCGCGGTGACCCCGCCGGCCGCGTCGACGAGGGCGCCCACCAGGAGCCGGGCGGCCCCCTCCGCCCGCACGACGTGCCCCCACAGTTCGACCGGCCGGTAGCGGATCCGCCCGTCCTCCCCGGCCTCGTCCAGCACCCTGAAGCGCCGGCCCCTGATCTGCCCGGTGTCCGCCGCCTCCCGCCGGCCCGCCCGCAGTTCGTACAGGTCCTCGGGGGACACCCGGCCCTCGACCTCCGCCATGCTGCCGCCGAACTCCTCCCGGCCGACCCCCAGCAGGGACAGCGCGTCGTCGTCCCCCGACCACCGGTCGCTGTCCAGGTCCCACTCGACCATGCCGACCGACACGGCCCGGGCGGGCGGCGTGGGCAGCCGCACGCTGACCGGCTGGTCGTCGTAGTCGATGCCGTACGCCACGGCGTCCGCGCCCTCCCTGCCGGGCATCCGGCGGGCGAACGCGGTGAGGCGCTCCTCCATGTCCCGCCCCGCGCCGTGCAGCGCCGCCCGCACCGCCCGCTCGTCCACCGGCTCCCGGGCGGCCGACCGCAGGACGGACAGGACGCCCACGGGTTCGCCGTCGACGTGCACCGGGTGGAAGGCGGAGCCGAACGAGTACGGCAGCGCGGCGGTGAACTGCGGGAAGCGCAGCATCATGGCCCGTTCGTCCGGCAGCCACATGCTCTCGCCCCTGCGGTACGCCTCGGACATGGGCAGCGCGCCGCCCACGGGCACCCGCCACCAGGTCATCAGCAGCGACCGCGGGACGCCGGCCACCACGCACAGCACCAGCGAGCGCCGGTCCCGCGAGCGCAGGTACACCAGTCCGCCGTACCCGCCGATGTCCTGGACCGCCGCCACCACGGGCTCCGCGAGCGCGTCCTCGATCCGGCCCGCCGGACGCGCCGTCCGGAGCCCGTCCGCTCCCGCGCCCTCCCCGGCGCCGCGGCCGGGCACGTCCGCCGGCCGCTCCCCGCGCGGTACGGCGGCTGCGTCATCCATGTCGCGTCCTCCCGGTGCGGACGCACGGGTCATCCGTTCGCTCCCCACCAGGATGTGCCATGCCGGACGGTCCGGCGCGGCGGAGCCGCAACCTTCGGGGCATCCCGGTCGTCTCACCCGATACCAGAAGGATGCGAGCCCAGGGGGCCGAAAATGCTTCAAAAGAGAATGATCTGCGCGACCCTCGTGCTCGTGGGCGCCACGCTGACCACGGCGGCGGTCCCGGCCGCCGCCACCCCGGCGACGGCCACCCGGGCCACGGCGTGCCCGACCGGCTGGGGCAGCCTGCCCAAGTCCGCCTCCGAGAGCACGACCACGCCGGTACGGGACGTCAGGACCGGCCGGCACGCCTGCCACGACCGCATGGTCGTCGATCTGCCCGGTGCCGCGCGCGGCGGCCTCGGCCACTCCGTCCGGTACGTCGACCGTCTCCACCAGGACGGATCGGGCCGGCACATCCCCGTCTCCGGCGGCGCCGTCCTCGAGGTGCGGGTGGCCGCGCCCTCGTACGCCCCCGAGAGCGGCGAGCCCACCTACCCCGCGCGCGCCGGACGCCCCCTGCCGGGCGTGGACCTCACCGGGTACCGCACGTTCAGGGACGCGCGGTTCGCCGGCAGCTTCGAGGGCGAGACCCAGATCGGGCTCGGTGTGCGGGCGCGGCTGCCGTTCCGGGTGCTGCAGCTCGACGGCCGCCTCGTGATCGACGTCGCCCACGGCTGGACCGGCAGCCGCTGAGCGACCGCCGCCGGACGGTCACCGGTCCAGGGCGCCCGTCTCGCAGACCTGACGCGCCACCTCGCGCAGCTTCGTGTTGGTGCGCTGGGACCGGGTGCGCAGGAGGTCGAAGGCCTGGTCCTCCGTCACCTGGTGGCGGCCCATCAGGATGCCCATCGCCTCCCCGATCAGATGCCGCGTGGCGATGGCGTCCTGCAGCTGGGCGTCGGTCCTGGCGGTGGAGAAGGCGACCGCCGCGTGGGAGGCCAGCAGCCAGCCGGCCGTCTCGCTGTCCTCGGTGAACATGCCCGGCTTGTGGGAGTACATGTTGAGGGCTCCCAGCTCCTCCTCCCGGGTGTACAGGAGGAAGCCCATCATGCTGCCCACCCCGAGCTCCCGGCAGCGCGGCACGAAGGACGTCCAGCGTTCGGGGTCCGCGGTGAAGTCGGGGATGCGGAAGACGCGTTCGGCCCGGTCGGGCCGGGCCGCGTCGAAGCAGGGCCCTTCGCGCAGGCGCTCCTGGAGGTGGTCGCTGTCGGTCACGAACTGCGCGGTCGGCGCCAGCGAAGTCACCCGCTCCCCCCGCAGCACGAGGATCCCGGAGGCGTCGCAGCCGTCGACGAGCTCCACCGCCTTGCGCGTGATCTGCTCCAGGGTCGAGTCGAGGGTGTGCTCGGCCAGGAGGTCACGCGCCATGGAAGCCATCTGCCGCGCGAAGTACCGCCAGTCCATCGTCCGCCTCCCTGGTCGCCGCAGCCAGCACACACCGCCTCTACCCCGCGCCGATGTGCGGCACGCCGGTGAACGGCCCGATCCGGGGCAGACGGCGTACGTGATCCTCAGGAGTCCCGTGGACCCCGGGTGCACGTCCTGCCGGCCGCGAGAGAGGAGCCACCAGGGTGACCATGCCCCAGCGCCGTACACGTCCGAGGCACCACGGAAGGCGCTTCGACCTGCGGGCGACGGCCATGTTCTTCGGCCTGCTCGCCACGGCCCTGATCGTCACCGGCTTCGCGGTGCGCGCGCTGGCCCCGGTCGTGCAGCGGCGCCCGGTGTGGGCCGTCGTCCTGCTGTGCGTGGCCGTCGCGGCCCTGCTGGCCCACGGACGCAGACGGCGGCGGCCGTCCGCGGCGAGGATCGCCCGCCGGGCGGGTGAGGCCCTGGAACAGGCCACGTCGACGGCGCTCGACGCCCTGGACGACCCCGTCCCGTCCCCGCTCCGGCCCGCGATCCCCGCACCGGCCGGGGCGTACGACGACGTCCTCCCCACCGTCGTCGCGCCCGTCACCCCGGTCATCGACCACGACGCCCTGAGCCCCGAGGCGTTCGAGGCGGCGATAGCCGGCCTGTGCGTGCGGGACGGCTGCGCGCGGGTCGAGGTCGTCGGGGGAGCGGGGGACCTGGGCGCCGACGTGACGGCCCTGACCCCCGACGGCCGCCGCCTCGTCGTCCAGTGCAAGCGCTACGGCGACGACAACAAGGTGGGCTCGCAGGACCTCCAGCGCTTCGGCGGCACCTGCTTCACCGTCCACGAGGCGGACGTCGCCCTCGTCGTCACCACCAGCGACTTCACCGCGCCGGCCGTCGAGTACGCCGAGCAGTGCGGCATCGTGTGCGTGAACCGCGACGCCCTGCTCGCCTGGAGCGAGGGACGGACGCCGCCCCCCTGGGCGGCGGGCGCGGACGGGGCGTAGGCCCCGGTTGTCAGTGCCGGATGCCACCCTGCCGGTATGGACGAACTGGAGTTCCTGCGCGGCAGGGTCTACGGGGCGGACCACGACGATCCGGGCCCGCGCGCCGGGCGGTCGTACGTGGAGCTGGCCGGGGGCCCGCTGGACGGTCTGCTGCTGGACGTCACCGGCCGCAGCGAGACGGAACTGAGGCACGGCGTCGGCCTGCCCACCGAGCTGGGCCGCTACGGCGCGGGCGGCCGCGCGGTGTACGCGCCCCGCGGCGCCGGCGCCCGGGTGTACGACTGGCGGGGCGATGTTCCCTAGCCGCCCTGCCGGGTACCGGGCAGGTGCGGCCGTGGACGCCGACGGGTCGTCGGGGCGCGCGAGGAAGCGGGGCGAGCCATGGGAGTGCTGACGGAAGGCAGCGCGGTGCTGCGCGACCGGATCGGCCAGGCGATCTTCTCCCGGGTCGCAGGACCGGACGGCCCGGACAACCGCGCACGCATCCACGGCACGCCCGGCCCGCGCTGGTACGGTCCCGACCGGCCGGTCAGGAGGGTGCACGGGGACGCGTCGATGTTCATCGGCGGACTGTCGGCCCTGCTGCTGCAGTCGCTCCACCCGCTGGCCATGGCCGCCGTCGCCGGGCACTCCGGGTTCCGCGGTGACCCCTGGGGACGCCTGCAGCGGACCAGCACCTTCCTCGCCGCCACCACGTACGGCACCGCCGACAGCGCCCAGCGGGCCGTCGACCGGGTGCGGGCCGTCCACGAGACGGTGCGCGGCACCACCGCCGACGGCGAGGAGTACCGGGCGTCCGACCCCCGCCTGCTGTGCTGGGTGCACATCGCCGAGGTCGACATGTTCCTGCGCGCCCACCAGCGCTACGGCGCCCGCCCCCTGGACGACGAGGGCTGCGACGCGTACGTCGCCGACATGGCGCGCGTCGCCACCGCGCTCGGCGTGCCCGACCCGCCGGTCGACCGCGCCGGACTCGCCGAGCGGCTGGCCGCCTACCGCGGCGAGCTGCGCGCCACCCCCGAGGCGCGCTCCACCGCCCGCTTCCTGCTGCTCAGCCCGCCCGTCCCGCTGCTCGCCCGGCTGCCGTACGGCGTCCTCGCCGCCAACGCCGTGTCCCTGCTGCCCGGCTGGGCCTCCCGCGCCCTGTGGCTACCCCGCATACCCGCGGCCGAGGGCGTCTGCGTACGCCCCCTCGGCACCGCCGTCACCGCAGCCATCCGCTGGGCCCTGGCCCCGACCCGGGACACGACGCCCTGACACCGAACGCGCCGGCCGCGCTCACCGCGGGCAGTCGTGCCTTCCCCAGTGCCTGAAGGGCCTGGGAGGCGCCCCCAGGGCGATGGGGCCCCCGCCCGAGCGCAGCCGGGAGTGGGGGAGAAGCCGAGAGTGGGGGAGACACCCCGCAAACGCCCGGGCCGCGCGAACACCCCCCGGCCCGCACCGACGCAGAGTCGCCGGTTGACCCCGGTCAGAAGGGGCACTCAGTGCTGACTGACGTCACTCGCGGACACGGGAGGTCGAAGTGGCGGTTCGCCATCATCTGATCAGGACGAGCCCGCAGTCCGTCTGGGCCGTCCTGGAGGACGGCACCCGGTACGCGGACTGGGTGGTGGGCACCTCCTCGTCGAGACCGGTGCGCGGCCACTGGCCGCAGCTCGACTCGGCGATCGGCTTCGAGGTGCGGCTCGGGCCCCTGCGCCTGTCCAACGAGACCGTCGTCCGGCGCTGTGTGCCGGGCGAGGCGCTGGAGCTCGAGGCCAAGGCCGGCCCCCTCGGCACGGCCCGCATCGCCGTCGAACTGCGGCCCTGGGGCGACCACTGCCTGGTCATCGTGGACGAGCACCCGCTGAAGGGCGTCGGCGGCACGATGCACAACGTGGCCGTGGAGGCCCTGATCCAGATCCGCCACCGCGCCATGCTCGCCAGGCTGGCGAAGATCTGTGAGGCGGACGCGGCCGAGGCCGAGCGGCGCCGCCCCCTCGGCCAGGTGGTGTCACCGGTCCCCGACGACGGAGGCGCCCGTGCCTGACGCCGTGGTGATCGGGGCCGGCCCCAACGGACTGGTCGCGGCCAACCTGCTCGCCGACGCCGGCTGGAGCGTCGAGGTGCTGGAGGAGCAGCCGGAACCCGGGGGTGCCGTGCGCCACGACCGGGGCGCCGACCCCGAGTTCGTCAGCGACCTCTGCAGCTCCTTCTACCCGCTCGCCGCCGCCTCCCCGGTCGTCTCCGGACTGCACCTGGAGCGTCACGGGCTGCGCTGGAGCCACGCCCCGCACGTGGTCGCGCACCCCCTGAGCGACGGCCGGTGCGCGGTCCTCGACCGTCGCGTCGACGTCACCGCCGACTCGCTGGAGGCCTTCGCGCCGGGCGACGGCGCCGCCTGGCACCGTCTGCACGACATGTGGGAGGGCCTCCGACCGGACCTCCTGGACGCCCTGTTCACCCCCTTCCCGCCCGTCCGCTCCGGGCTCCGGCTGGCCGTCAGGCTGCGCGGCACGGGCGGACTGCGCATGGCGCGCACCCTGGTCCTGCCGGTGCGCCGGATGGCGGAGGAGGAGTTCCGGGGCGAGGGCGGAGGACTGCTGCTGGCCGGGAACGCCCTCCACGCCGACCTGGCACCGGAGGCCGCGGGCAGCGGCGGCTTCGGCTGGCTGATGACGATGCTAGGGCAGACGTACGGCTTCCCCGTGCCGGCCGGCGGCGCCGGAGCCCTCACCCAGGCCCTGACGCGCCGTCTCGAGTCGCGCGGCGGGGTGCTGCGCTGCGGCAGGCGCGTCGACCGGATCCTCGTGCGCGACGGCCGGGCGGCGGGGGTGCGCACGGCCGACGGCGAGACGTTCGCGGCCGGCCGCGCCGTCCTCGCGGACGTCGCCGTGCCCGCCCTGTACCGCGAACTCCTCGGCCCCGAGGACGTTCCCGCCCAGCTGCTGGACGACCTGCGGCGCTTCCAGTGGGACTTCGCCACCTTCAAGGTCGACTGGGCGCTGGACGGCCCGGTTCCCTGGCGCTGCGAGCAGGCCGCGGGCGCCGGCACCGTCCATCTCGCGGACGGCCTCGACGAACTCACCCGCTTCGCCGCCCAGCTCGCCACCGGCACCGTCCCGGACCGCCCCTTCTGCCTGTTCGGCCAGATGACGACCGCCGACCCGTCCCGCTCCCCGCGGGGCACCGAGTCCGCCTGGGCCTACACCCACGTGCCCCACGACGTCACCGGCGACGCGGGCGAGGACTCGCTCACCGGGACCTGGGACGCCAAGGAGCGGGAACTCATGGCCGACCGCGTGGAGCGACAGGTGGAACGCTTCGCGCCCGGCTTCCGGTCCAGGATCCGGGCCCGGCGCGTCCTCGCCCCGCCCGCCCTCCAGGCCCTCGACCGGAACCTGTACGGCGGTGCCATCAACGGCGGCACCGCGGCCATGCACCAGCAGCTGTTCTTCCGCCCGGCCCCCGGCACCGGGCGCCCCGAGACCCCCGTCAAGGGCCTGTACCTGGCGTCCGCCGGCGCCCACCCGGGCGGCGGCGTGCACGGCGCGCCGGGCGCCAACGCCGCACGCGCCGCGCTGCGCCGGTCCCTCGCGCCGGGCCTGGCCGGGGCACAGCGGCTGCTGGCCCGCCGCGACCGCACCGGCCGCCGGCAACCCGACAGGGGCGGCAGCGGCGGTGGATGACCGGCGCGCGCGAACCCGACGACCACGACCGACGGAGGAGGGACGATGACCCGACACGACGACGGCCCCGACCGCGCCCACCGGCGCCCCGAAGGCGTGAGCGACGAGACGGTGGAGGCGCTCGGCTCGCTGTCGAAGGCACTGGAGACGACCGAGCGGGCCCGCGGCCACCTCTACAGCTTCCACCAGCTCACCGGCACCGCCGACCTCGAACTCGACCGGACGGTCGAACTGCTGCGCAAGGCCGGGCACCCGGACTGGGCGGAGACGGTGCGGACCCAGGTGCTGGGCCGCAACGTGATCCCCGGACACTGGACGTTCCAGGTCGTCGAGGCCTACGACGCCACGTACTACCGCCCGTTCAAGGAGCTCGAACAGGCCGCCGTCGAGGAACTGGCCGAGGGCCGGGACCACCTCTACGAGGCCGAGATGAAGGAGGCCCGCCGGACCGTCGGCCACCCCGACCACACCGCCCGCCCCGACACCGGCCCGCCGCCCGGCGAAGGGGACGTCCGGTGAGCGGCGGCCCGCTGCGCGGCCGTACCGTCGTGGTCACGGGCGCCGCCCGCGGGATCGGCGCGGCCCTGGCCCGTGATCTCGCCGGGCGCGGTGCCCGGATCGCGCTGCTCGGTCACGAGCGGTCCGGGCTGGAAGCGGTGGCGGAGAGCCTGCCCACGCGGACATGGGTGGGCGAGCTCGACATCACCGACGAGGCCGCGCTGGATCGGGCCGCCGAACGGGTCAGGGCACGCCTCGGCACCCCCTCCGCCGTGGTGGCCAACGCCGGTGTCGCGGAGGGCGGCCCGTTCGTCACCTCGGACCCGGCCCTGTGGCGCCGCGTGATCGACGTCAACCTGACGGGCAGCGCCGCCACGGCCCGCGCCTTCCTGCCGGATCTGCTGGCGACGAAGGGCTACTACCTCCAGGTCGCCTCACTGGCCTCGATCGGCGCCGCCCCGATGATGAGCGCCTACTGCGCCTCCAAGGCGGGCGTGGAGGCCTTCGCCCACTCCCTGCGCGCCGAAGTGGCGCACCACGGCGTCGCCGTCGGCATCGGCTACGTGAACTGGACCGACACCGACATGATCCGCGACGCGGACCGCCATCCCGTACTGCGGGAGCTGCGCGGCCACATGCCGCCGCCGGCCCGGCGCCTGTACCCGGCGGAGCAGGTCGCCGCTCGGCTCGCCGCTGCGGTGGAACACCGCAGCACGGCCGTCTACGTGCCCCGCTGGCTGCGTCTGGCACAGGCGGCGCGTGCCGCGCTGCCCCCGGTGGTGCTGCGGGTGGCCCGCCGGGAACTGGCCCGGCTGGAGGCCGAGGACCCGATGCGGCACACCGGGCTCCTCGGCGCCGGCGGCGAGGCCGACCGGGCCCGGAGGAGCCCCTGACCGGTCCGTCCGCTCAGCCAGGGAAACGCCCCGAGGAACGCAGCGACCAGCGGCGCTCCGCGTAGGCCAGGTCGTCGCGCCACAGCCGTCCGGCGGCGGCCCGCACGAGCGGACGCAGCAGCGGCGCCGCGCCGCGCGCCAGGACGAACCCCGGACGGCCGGACGCCGCCACCACCGCCTCGACGACCGCCGTGCGGGGCCGCCCGCGGTCGTCGGGCCCCAGGGGAGTGGCGTGCGTCTCCACCACGGACCCCACCCCCTCGCCCTCGGTGATGCGCATGACGACCGTGCGCGGCTCGGGAGCGGTGAACACCGCCCGCACCGGGACCACCAGCCGCCCCGCCACCTTGAAGGACACGTCCACGGTGAAGCCGTCCCCGTCCCCGTCCGGGCCGTCCGGCGCGCCGGCCACGGTGAGGTCGACGAACGAGTAGGGGTGGAACCAGGCCCCGTGCCAGGGGTCCAGACGGTTGGCCACGACGTCCTCGGGCTCACAGACCCCCACGCCGGTGTACACCGCCGTCAGGGCGCGCGCCGGGTCCGGCCGCCGCGGCACCACCGGACCGTCCAGCGGCGCCTCGCCGCCCACCGCGTCCAGCCGGACCCACAGCAGGACGCCGTCGTCGTACGCCGGGAACGGCTCCCAGCCCGCGAAGGACCCGCCGTCCAGGGCGAGTCCGTGCCAGTGGCACACCAGCGTGCCGCAGCGCACCGGACTGTCCCGCAGCGGGGCGCCCAGGTGCGGGCAGATCCCGGGCCCGGCGACCGGCCGGCCGGCCGCGTCCCGCCACACCACCACCTCCTGCCCCGCCACGGTCCGCGCCAGCGGCCGGTCACCGCCCGCGTCGCGGGAGGCGCCGACGACGTACCAGTTGCCGGACGGACGCGCCTGCGCCCGCTTCAGCGCCCCGGCGATGACGGCGGGCCGGGCCTCGCGCCAGGTGGGGGGCTGCCGCTCCCACGGCACCGGGCGCCGGCGCAGGGACAGCGGCAGGCGCCGGCGCCCGCTTCCGGATCCGGTGCTCACGCGACCTCCCCGGGGACCGGCGGGCACGGGGCGAGCGGACGGACGTCCGGACGCCGGGCGCCGCCGTGGGCGCGCAGCCGGGCGGTGGCCACCCGGACGAGCCCGTCGGCGGCGACCACGGCACGCCGCCGCCGGGGGACCACCGCCCGCCGGTGCAGCACCGACCAGCCGTCCCGCGCCACCGCGTCCAGGATCCCGCCGTACAGCACGAACGCCGCCCGGACGCACGGCCGGGACACCGGCTCGAGCATCGCGAGCCCCGGTGCCGCCTCCCGGTACACGCCCCGCGTCAGCGCCTCGAACTCCCGCAGCGCGGCGGTGACACGCCGGTCGCGGCGGCCGGTGTCCCGGCACCAGCGCAGCAGCGCCCGGTGGGCGCCGTGTGCGGCGAGCAGGTCCGCGGGCAGGTACACCCGCCCCCGGTCGAGGTCCTCGCCCACGTCCCGCAGGAAGTTGGTCAGCTGGAAGGCGATCCCGAGGGCCGCGGCGTGCGGCGCGGCCGCCTCGCGCGGGGCGACCGTGCCGAGCACCGGCAGCGTCTGCAGGCCGATGACCGCCGCCGAGCCGTGCATGTACCGGCGCAGGGCCGCGTAGTCGGCGTAGTCGGTGACCACCAGGTCGGAGCGCATGGCGGTCATGAAGTCGGCGAAGTGCCCGTGGTCGATGCCGTACCGGCGCGCCGTGTCGGCGACCGCCCGCACCACGGGTTCGGTGCTGTTCCCGTCCCGCAGGCCCTTGTCCAGTTCCCGCTGGAGCGCGGAGAGTCCGGCGTCCCGGCGCGCGGTGTCCGCCCCGGTGCCGAGCGCGTCGACGATGTCGTCGGCCCAGCGGGCGAAGCCGTACAGGGCGTGCACGGCGGGGCGCCGTTCGACGGGCAGCAGCCGGGTGGCGAGGAAGTACGTCCTGCCGTGCCGTGCGTTCAGCGCCCGGCAGTGGTGGTACGCCTCGCGCAGCGCCGGATCGGTGACGCCGGCCGCGTCGAGTTCACGGTCGGTCATACGGAGGCCTCCTGCGGGGGCGTGGGAGAAGGACGTGGCCGGCGCGGCCCGCCGGTGATCCGTGCCGCGGCCAGCTTCCCGGACAGCAGCACGGTCGGCACGCCGACACCGGGGGTGGTGCCGCAGCCGGCCAGCACGGCGTTCTCGGTGCCGCGGACCAGGTTGCGGGGCCGGAACGGCCCCGTCTGGGCGAAGGTGTGGGCCGTGGCGAACGGCGTACCGGCCGCGTGCCCCTGCGCGTGCCAGTCGGCGGGCGTGACCACGCACTCCGTCTCGACGGCGGCCCCGAGCCCGGCCAGCCCGCGCCGCTCCAGCTCCCGCAGCAGCGCGTCCCGGTAGCCCGGTGCCAGGTCGGTCCAGGCGGCGGGGCCCGGTCCGATGTCGGTGTTGGGGCACGGGGCGAGGACGTAGTGCAGGTGGCGTCCCGGCGGGGCGAGGGACGGGTCGGTGGCGGTGGGCCGGGTGACGAGCAGCGACGGGTCGCTCATCAGCCGGCCGGTGCGGGTGAGCTCGTCGAAGGTGCCGCGCCAGGCGGCGCCGAAGGAGAGGGTGTGGTGCGCCAGTTGCGGCCAGGTCCGGTCGGTGCCGAGGTGCAGCAGGACCGCGGAGGGGGAGTGCCGCAGCCGTACGGGGCGCCGCGGCCGGCGGCCGAGGAGCGCGTAGGCGACGGGCAGGTCGGGGGTGAGGACGACCGCGTCGCAGGGGATGCGGCCCTGGTCGGTGACGACGGCGGTGATCCGTTCTCCGGAGCGTTCCAGCCGGGTCACCTCGTGGCCGAACCGCAGGTCGGCGCCCGCGCCGGCGGCGGCGTCCGCCATGGCCCGGGGCAGCGCGTGCATCCCGCCGCGCGGGAAGTACACGCCGGCGACGGTGTCCATGTAGGCGATGACCGCGTACGCGGCCAGCGCCCGGGCCGGCGGGACGCCCGCGTACAGCGCCTGGAAGGAGAAGACCCGGCGCAGCCGCTCGTCCCGCAGGAAGCGCCCGATGCGCGCGTCGAGCCGTCCGAAGCCGCCCAGCGCCGCCAGCCGGACGAGGTCGGCGCCCAGCAGGCCGAGCGGGGAGTCGAAGTTGGTGTCGATGAAGCGGCGCGCCTGCGCCCGGTACAGCCGCTCCAGCCAGTCGCGCAGCCGCAGATAGCCCGCGGCCTCACGGGCACCGGCGAACCGCTCGACCTCCGCGGCCATCGCGTCGGCCCCGGTGTGCACGTCGAGGCTGCTCCCGTCGGCGAAGCTCGCCCGGTA
Source organism: Streptomyces sp. NPDC044984 (assembly GCF_040646935.1). Taxonomy (NCBI): domain Bacteria; kingdom Bacillati; phylum Actinomycetota; class Actinomycetes; order Kitasatosporales; family Streptomycetaceae; genus Streptomyces; species Streptomyces sp. NPDC044984. The sequence continues at coordinate 128,907 of NZ_JBEZBE010000013.1, read as the reverse complement.
CGCCGGGTGCAGCGGCACGAGCTCCACGCGTTCGCGCAGACTGTCGCCGACGGCGGCGAACGGCTCGTCGGCCAGGTCGGGCATGGTCAGCACGGTGGGACCGGTGTCGATCCGGTAGCCGTCGAGGTCCAGACGCCCGGCGCGTCCACCGGGCGACGCGTCCCGCTCGACGACGGTGACGCGGCGGCCCGCGCCCAGCAGGTGCAGCGCCGCCGACAGCCCGGCCAGCCCGGCCCCCACGACGACGACGTGATCCGTACGGCCCGTCACGGTGCGCGTCACCGGCCGGCCTCCCGGCCGCCGGCCGCCCGCGCGGGTTCCGGCCGGGCGCCGCGGGGGTGCGCGTCCCGCGCGGGCCCCTCACCCGCCGCGGAGGCCAGCAGCAGCCGCAGCCGCTCCCCGCCGCGCGGATCGAGGAGGACACCGTCGACGTGCCGCAGCCCCTGGGCCACCAGACGGTCGATCATCGCCTCGACCGCGGTCCGCGCCCCGCTACCGGCCAGAACCTCCCGCACCTCCTCCAGCCCTTCCTCGGTGAGCGCCCCCTGGCCGAGCGAGCGCTCGAGCACGTCCAGGGCCCGGCGGTCGCCGGCGGCCGCGGCACGCGCGTGGGCGAGGGCGACCAGACAGGTCGGTTTCCCCTCGCGGACGTCCCCGCCCGCCGGTTTGCCGGTGCGCCGGGGATCACCGAACACGTCGCTGAGGTCGTCGCGGAGCTGGAACGCCGTGCCCACACAGCGCCCGGCCGCGCACAGGGCCGCCGTGACGCCGTCGTCCGCGCCCGCGAGCGCGGCCCCGAGGGCGATCGGCCGTTCGACCGAGTACAGGGCGCTCTTGAGGCGGGCGGTGCGCAGCGCGCGCGGCAGGGACCGCGACCCGGTCGCCTGCCCGTGCAGGTCCAGGTACTGGCCGGCCACCATCTCGGTGCGCATGTCGCTCCAGAGCCGACGTACCGTCCGCGCGGTGCCGCCCTCCAGCGGGACCTCGGCCAGGAGGTCGTCCGCCCAGGCGAGCGCCAGGTCGCCGGCGAGGACGGCGGTCCCGCCGCCGAGGCGCTCGGCGCGCCCGGCCGGTGCCGCGTCCGCGTACTGGGCGGCGACGTCGACGTGGACGGCGGGCCGCGCACGGCGCAGTACGGAGCCGTCCATCACGTCGTCGTGGACGAGCGCGCAGGTCTGCAGCAGCTCGAGCGCCGCACCGATCCGCAGGGCCGCCGCGACCGGGGCGGCGCCCTCCCCGCCGCAGGCGCGCAGCGTCCACCACAGGAAACGCGAACGGGTGCGCTTGCCGCCCGCCCGGGTGAAGCGCGCGACGCGTCCGGCCACGTCGTCGCCGAACAGGGGGTCCAGGTCGCGCGCGCGGTCCACCCGGTCGGCCAGCACGTGGTCGAGCACGCGTCCGACCGCGCCGGCCACGTCCCGGTCCACCGCGGACGCGTCCTCGTTCCACGGCGGGCGCGCCGTGTGCGCCGCGTCGTACCGGGCGCCGGGCCGCGCGCCGTCGGACCGGGCCCGTGCCGACACCGGCACCGGCCCCCCGACGAGCCGAGGCTCCGCCGTGTCGTGATCCTCCGCCTGCGTGCGGCTCATCCCGGTTCCTCTCGTCCTGAACGCCGATCGTTCCGTCCCCGATGCCCTTCCGCTCGTGCACCACGCGCGGATGCGGTACGAGCCGGAACGGTCCGGCGAGCTGCCGCCGCATGCCTTCCCCCTGAGTGCCCCGTCTCACCGGTGGCGGTTCGTCACACGTTCGAGTGACCTGAATCCGAACGGGCACACAAGCAGGAATGCTGACGAGGCGCGTGTGCCGAGGAGCGGGAGGAGAGTGCCGTCGTGCTGGACGCCGAGGTGGCGATCGTCGGGGCGGGCGCCGCCGGACTGTCCCTGGCCCACCGTTTGTCGCGGACCGCGCCGGGGTCCCGGGCACCGTCGGTCGTCCTGGTGGACGCCCCGCCCGGCCCGCTGCGTCCTCCGCGCCGCACGTGGTGCTTCTGGGAAGCGGGCGCGGGCCGCTTCGACGCCGCCGTCACGGCGACCTGGCGGCACCTGCGGGTGCGTCCCCCCTCCGGCCCCGCGATCGCGGGGGACATCACCCCACTGCGGTACAAGATGATCCGGTCCGACGACTTCGAGCACCTGGTCGGCCACGACCTGGCCGGCAGCCCGGTCGTGCGCCGGCTGGAGGCGACCGTCGAAACCGTGGAGGACGTGCGCGGGGGAGCCCTGCTGCACCTGCGGGGCACCGACGGCCGCGCCCGGCCCCTGCGGGTCCGCTGGGTGTTCGACTCGCGTCCCCCGGGCAGCCTGCCGGCCGCCCGCACCACACTGCTGCAGCACTTCCACGGCTGGTTCGTCCGCACCGCCCGCCCGGTCTTCGACCCGCGGACCGCCGACCTGATGGACTTCCGCACCCCCCAGCCCGCCGGCGGACTGTCCTTCGGCTACGTCCTGCCCGTCGGCCGCCGCGAGGCGCTGGTGGAGTACACCGAGTTCTCCCGGCGCCCCCTCACCGCCGGCGGATACGAGTCGGCGGTACGGCGGTACACCGAGGACGTGCTCCGACTGGGGGAACTGCGGGTCCTGTCCACCGAGACGGGCGTCATCCCGATGACCGACGCCGCGGTCCCCCGTCGGGTCGGCGCCTCCGTCTTCCGCATCGGTGCCGCGGGCGGCGCCACCCGCCCCTCGACCGGCTACACCTTCGCCGGGATCCAACGGCAGACGGAGGCCGTCGCCGACGCCCTCCGCCAGGGCCGTACACCGGTGCCGCCCCCCGCCCATTCCGCCCGCTCCCGGGCCATGGACGCCGTCCTGCTGCGCGCCCTGGACAGCGGCCGGGCCGACGGACCCGCGCTGTTCTCCCGGCTCTTCACCCGCGTGCCCATGCGGCGCCTGCTGCGCTTCCTGGACGGCCGCACCCGGCTCCACGAGGACCTCGCCGTCGGCCTGCACGCCCCGGTCGGCCCGATGCTCCGCTCGGCGCTGGAACTGCCCACCCTGCCCCGCCGCCCGTTCGACGGCCCCTGACCCGGACCGCCGCCCCCACCCTTCTGCTCTGCACCGGGAGACCGCATGACCCTGCTGCGCGACGAGGACCTCGCCGCCGCGTTCGACCACGCCGCCCGCGGCTACGACGCCCTGGTGGCCGCCAACCCCGGCTACCACTCCCACCTCCGCCGCTCGGCACGCCGCCTGGGACTGCCGCGGCGGGGCGGAGGACTGCGCGTCCTGGACCTCGGCTGCGGCACCGGCGCGTCGACCGCCGCCCTCGCCGCCGTGCTGCCGGGCGCGCGGATCACCGGCGTGGACGCCTCCGCCGGCATGCTCGAACGGGCCGCCGCCAAAGCCTGGCCGGACGGGGTGAGCTTCGTCCGGGCACCGGCGGAAGGGCTGGCGGAGGCCGGGGTGGAGGGGCCCTTCGACGCGGTGTTCGCGGCCTACCTCTTCCGCAACGTCTCCGACCCCGACGCCGTGCTCGCCACCGTGCGCGATCTGCTCGCCCCCGGCGGGAGACTGGGCGTGCACGAGTACACGCTCGGCGGACGCCGCGTGGACCGCGCGGTGTGGACCCTGGTGTGCCGCGGCATCGTCCAGCCGGCGGCCACCGTGCTCGGGGACGCCGGGCTCTACCGCCACCTGTGGCGCAGCGTCGTGGAGTTCGACACCGCCGGCCGTTTCGCCGGCCGGCTGCGCGCGGCCGGCTTCGAAGCGGTGCGCGCCCTGCCCCTGCCGGGCTGGCAGACGGGCATCACCCACACCTTCGTCGGCCGGCGGCCCCGCACCGAGAGCGAGGACGAGGGATGACCCCCTTCCGCCGCCCGGACGCCACCCGGCACGGCCGGGACCGCCGCGCCCGCGTGCTCGCGCCCCCGCCCGGGGCGCGCCGGATCGAGGGCGCCCGCCCGACGACCGCCGTCGTCGGCGGCGGCATCGCCGGTCTGGCCGCGGCGACCGCGCTGGCCGAACGCGGCGTGGCCGTGACGCTCTACGAGCACGAGCCCTTCCTGGGCGGACGGGTCGGCGGCTGGCCGACCGGCCTGGCGGACGGCACCCCGGCGACCATGAGCCGGGGCTTCCACGCCTTCTTCCGCCAGTACTACAACCTGCGCGGTCTGCTGCGCCGCACCGACCCCGGTCTGGAGCGGCTCACCGGCCTGCCGGACTACCCGCTGCGGCACAGCGACGGACTGCGGGACGGCTTCCGCCACGTCCCGCGCACCCCGCCGTGGAGCGCGCTCGGCTTCGTCGCCCTCAGCCCGTCCTTCCGCGTGCGCGACCTGCGCCGCATGAGACCGCTCGCGGCCCTCGAGCTGCTCGACGTACGCGTGCCCGAGGTGTACGAACGCCTGGACGGCACCAGCGCCCACGACTTCCTCGACGCCGTGGGCTTCCCGCCCAGCGCCCGCCACCTGGCCTTCGAGGTGTTCTCCCGCAGCTTCTTCGCCGACCCCCGGCGGCTGTCGGCCGCCGAGATGGTCCTGATGTTCCACATCTACTTCCTCGGTTCCGCCGAAGGGCTGCTGTTCGACGTGCCCGACGCGCCCTTCCCCGCCGCCCTGTGGGACCCCCTGGCCGGCTACCTGCGCCGGCACGGCGCCCGGATCCGCACCGCCACGGCCGTCGAGCACATCGCCCCCACCGGCGACGGCGGTTACCAGGTCGCCACCACCGGGGAGGAGAGCCGTCACGACACCGTCGTCCTCGCCCTCGACGCCGCGGGACTGCGCTCCCTGGTCGCCCGCTCCGGCCGGCTGGGCGACGGCCCGTGGCGGGAACGGGTCGCCCGGCTGCGCACCGCCCCGCCGTTCCTGGTCAGCCGCCTGTGGCTGGACCGGCCCGTCGCACCCGGCCGGCCCGCGTTCCTGGGCACGAGCGGATACGCCGGCCTCGACAACATCAGCGTGCTGGAGCGCTACGAGGACGAAGCGGCCCGCTGGGCCGCCCGTACCGGGGGCTCCGTGGTCGAACTCCACGCCTACGCGGTGGACCCGCGGGGCCCCCGCGAGACCGTGCGGAAGACGCTGATCGACCAGTTGCACCGCGTCTACCCGGAGACGGGCGGCGCCCGGATCGTCGACGCCCGCCACCTGTGGCGGTCCGACTGCCCGCTGTTCCCCGTGGGGGGGTACGCGGACCGGCCCACGGTGCGCACACCGGACCCCGCGCTGGTGGTGGCGGGCGACCTGGTGCGCACCGGCCTGCCGGTGGCACTCATGGAACGCGCGGCGACGACCGGCTTCCTCGCCGCCAACGCCCTGCTGGAGCGCTGGGGAGTGCGCGGACAGACCCTGTGGACGGTGCCCGACCGGGGGCGCGGCGCCCTGCTGCGGTCCCTGGCGGGGGCGGGGCGGCGGCCGACGGGCTGACGGGGAAGCGGCGGGCCGGTCCGGGATCAGCCGCCGGGTCCGGACCGCTCGGCTCCCGCCCCCGCCGCGGTGAGGTGTTCGAGGACGTTGGTCTGCCGCAGCAGGCGTTCGAGGACGCGGGGCCGGTTGTCCAGGTGCAGGACGGCGCGGGCGGCGCAGCTGTGACGGCGGACCATGAGCAGCGCGGCCAGTCCCAGCGGATCGATGCCCGCCAGGTCGCGGAAGTCCAGCCGCACGGCACGCGGTGGCGTCGGCCCGGTCAGGTGCGCCACCACGACGGCGATCAGCTCCGCACCGCAGGCGTCGTCGAGTTCGCCGCTGACGCGCACGGTCAGGGTGGCGGTCCCCGGGCCCGGTTCGGGGCGGACGCCGGTGCGGTGCGACGCGCTCATACGGCGGTGCCGCGGACGGCGACGCCGGCGGCACCGCCGCTCAGCGCGGCCGCGCCCGCGCGGACGAAACGCAGGCTCCGGGGGAAGTCGTGCAACTGCTCCGCGAGGATGTCCAGCCCCGTGACCAGGGAGCGCACCGGGACACTCCGCGCCGCGAGCACCTCGGAGGTCCACCCCAGGAATTCGGTGAACACCCCCGCGTCGTCCATGTACAGGGCGGTGGCCAGGAAGTCGAGGATGTGGACCAGGTCCTCCGCGGTCCGCTCCCGTTGCGCGTCGTCGTATCCGCGCACGGCCGGGAACCGGCTCTCCAGGTCCGTCAGCACCTGTCTGACCAGGCGGCTGCGGGACCGGACCACCATCGTGTACTCCTGGTCCGCCAGGTGCGGCAGGTCGTCGACCGCCTGCCGGACCGCCGTGGGGCGCGGCAGACCGGCCTCCAGCGCGGCGGCCGCGCCGCGGGCGTCCGGGGCCCAGCCGTCGGCGCCCAGGGCCCGCGCGAACCGCCCGTCCTCGCCGAAGGCCCTGCCCCCGGCGAGCACGGGCACCCCGACGGCCTGGCACGCGGTGATGGCCGCGTGCGCGGCGGGCAGGTGGGTGGGGATCGACCCGGAGAGCAGGACGGCGTCGGAGTCGGTGTGGTGCTGATGGGCGACGAGGTGGGGTGTGGGCGTCTGGGCGCCCAGGTAGTCCACCTGCCAGCCCCGCAGCCGCAGGACCTCGGCGACGAGCCGGGCCGGGAAGGCGTGCCACTCGCCGTCGACGCACGTGACCGTCACCCGCCCGCGGTACGGGGGAGCGGGCCGGTCCGCCGCCGGACGGTGGACGAGGGCGGCGATCACCCGCTCGTTGATGGCCGTGGCGGCGTGTTCCTGGGCGACGGTGATGCGGTCGGCGGCCCATTCGGCACCGATCCTCTCCTGCACCGCCGCGACGACGTCGAGCAGCAGGGTCTCCTCCTCCCACCCCGCGTCGAGAGCGGCGCGCACCGCGTCGACGGCGTCGTACTCGCTGCCGTCGAGCACCGCCCGCCAGAGCCCGTCGCGCAGGACGGCGGCCGACGAGCGGGTCGTGCTCATGTGGTTCTCCTCGGGTCTCCGCCGACGGCGGCGGGCGGTGCGGTGCGCGGTGCGCTGATGGCGACGGTGGCCATGTCGTCGTGGCTGCCGGTGCCCAGCCACTGGGCGGCCAGCATCTGCACCCGCTCCACGATCGCTTCCCCCGGCATGCCGGCGCACTCCGCCAGCGCCTGCCGCAGCCGGTGTTCCCCGAACAGTTCGTCGCCCAGCGGCCCGCCGCGGGCTTCGGTGATGCCGTCGGTGTAGAGCAGGCACGCCTCCCCGGGCGCGAGCACCTCCTCGGCCGTCCGCACCGTGACGGAGGGGAGCGCTCCGACGAGGGTGCCGTGGGTGGCCGCCTCCTCGACGCGGCCGTCCGCGCGGACGATGAGCGGGGGCATGTGCCCGGCGCTGGTCAGCCTCAGACGCACCCGGCGGTCCTCGCGCCTGACGGAAGCCAGCACCATGGTGGCGAAGCGGGTGTGGTGCGAGGTGAGCAGGGCTCCGTTGAGCAGGGTGAGGACCTGCTGGTGGTCGGAGGCCAGCGGCAGCAGCGCGTGCAGCGTGTTGCGGATCTTCCCGGTCAGGACCGCCGCGTCCAGCCCCTTGCCGGCCACGTCGCCCAGCACGACGAACGTCTCCTGCGAGGCGTCCGCCCCGGGGTGGACGTCGTAGAAGTCACCGCCGATCCGTTCGTGGTCGCTGGCGGCGCGGTAGCGACCCGCGTAGTCCACCCCGTGCAGGCTCTCCAGGGCCGGCGGCAGCAGTTCCCGCATGAGCGTGGCGGTGATCGCGCTCTGCTCGCTGTACAGGCGCGCGGCCGACAGAGCGGCGCCCGCGCGTGCGGCGAAGAGCCGGGCGAACGCCTCCTCGTCCGGGGTGAAGGCCCGCTCCGCGCCGGCGCGGAGCAGGACCAGCGCGCCGGCGGACACCCCGTGGCCGGGAAGCGGCGTGACGATGACGGAGCCGACCGGCCCGCCGAAGCCCGCCGGGACGACCCACTCGGGAAGGGCGTCGGGGTCGATCCAGCGCGCGGGCACCGGCGGGAACCCCTGGAGGGCCTCGGCCAGTCCCGGGACGTCCCGGGCGTCGAACTGGAGCGAGGCGTGCTCCGCGGGCCCGCCGCGCAGGGCGTGGGTCACGGGGTGGCGGCGCCCGACGGGTGGCAGGACGAGCAGCGCGGCGTCGGCGAGGTGCTCGGCCGCCAGGTGCGCCGCGACCTCCGCGCAGCGCGGCACGTTCAGCGACGCCAGCAGGGTGCTGGAGACCATGGCGCGGATCTCCGCCTGCTCCCGGGCGCTGTGCAGGGACGCCTCCGCCCGGCGGCGGCCGGTGCCGTCCACCAGCCACCACACGACGCCCCCGTCCGTGACCGGGCCGGGACGCGCCTCGAAGAACCGGTCGCCGATCTCTCCGGCGGCCCGTGGGACCGCCGGCGTGACATCCGTCCCGTCGGTGAGACTCCGGTGCGCGTCCGCCAGCCAGGACGGCACCACGTCCCGTGGGCCGCCTCCGTCGTGGTGGTCCGACAGCACCAGCCGGGCGGGCGGGTTCAGGTCCACGACCGTGCCCTTCGCGTCGAGGACCACGACCGGGTAGGGGGCGTCCTTCCACGTCGGACCGGTACGGACGTCCGTACCGCGCGGGTGGGCGGGTGAACCGGGGGAAGGAATCACAAGCGTAGGCACGCGCCGTGCGCACCCCACCACCTCTCTGCCGGGAAACCGGATTCGGTTGCCACGGTCTCCCATCCGCGTCCGCGAAATCAACCTGCCCGGGCGACGGCCTGCCCGCCGGGCGGCTGCGTACCCCGAGGCGGGGCCCTCACTCCTCGCTCGCCCCGTTCCTCGGGCGCGCTCCCGCAGCCGTGCGTACCGCCCGCCGGATCCGGGGGTACGGCGGGCGGTACGCGCCGGGTGGCGGAAGGGCTCAGACCGTGGTCACGGCCTCGCGCACGGCGCGGTGGACCGCGCGCGCCAGCCGTGCGCCCCACAGGGAACGGGGCCCGGCGAAAGCGTGCTCCTCCTCGTCCGGGCCCGGCGTGCGGGCGGCGACGCACACCGCGTCGGTGGGCGTGCCCGAACAGTCGAGGCCCGCCTCCAGGAAGGCCTGCACCTTCGCCTCGGTGGCCGTGGCCACCGCGTTGACCAGGGCGGCGTCGCTCAGCGGCACCGGCACGGCGACGACGATGTTGACCGTGCCCGGGCCCTGGAGCCCGCTCGTGCCCTCCCCGGGCCGTGCGGCCCAGCCGCGCACATCGACGCCCGCCGTGACGCAGGCCTCCACACCGGCGTCCTGCGCGCGCGTGAACGCCGAGACGTCCGCCGCCGTCATCAGCCCCACCCCCGGTCCCCGCGCACCCGCGGCGGCGGCGAGGTCCGCCAGGTGCCGGTCGGGGTCGGTGCGCCGGTAGCCGTGGGAGACCTGGGCGTTGAGGATCCAGGTCCGCTCGCCGATGCCGCCGCCCAGCACCGCGCTGCTGATCATCCGCCGGCCCGGTCCCGCGGTCCACAGCAGCGCGTGCAGCCGTTCACCGTTCTCGACCCGGGTCAGGCACCGCGGGGACGACAGGGCGGGGGTGGTGCGGGGCTGGGGGAGAACGGCGGTCACCGTGCGGGGCTCCTTGCGAGGGCGGACCGACCGATCCTAGGGCCTGCCGCCCGCCGTGCACGGGGCGGGTCAGCGCCGTGCGCCCTCCGGCAGCCGGAAGCAGGCCGTGACGGTCTTGCCGTGGGGGCAGGGGCGGGCCTCCCAGGTGTCGGCCAGGGCGTCGACCAGCAGCATGCCGCGCCCGCCGACGCGTTCGGCGCTCGGTTCCCGGGGCGCCGGCAGGGTGGCGGACCTGTCGTGCACCGAGATGTGCAGACAGCGGCTGTCCCACGACATGACCAGCTGCGCGCTGCTGCGGGCGTGGACGTGCGCGTTGGTGACCAGTTCCGAAACGGCCAGCAGCACGTCGTCCGCCGTCTCGGGCGCGGCCGTGTCCCAGCCCAGCGCGACGAGGTGCTCGCGCGCCCAGTCGCGGGCCGCCTTCACCCCGTGGTCCATCGGCAGTGAGCGCGCCCAGCCCACCGTCCGGACCGACGACTCGTTCATGGAGGTCCTCCCCGATCATCGCCGCGCGGCCCGGACGGGTACGTCCCGGACCGCGCGGAAGCAGAAGCGGAACGGCTCAGCGGTGGCCGCCGCGGAGCCGGCCCAGCAGACGCTGTGCCTGGGCCCGGCGCCGGGGGTCGGCCGCCGCCCGCCGCGCCTGCTCGGCCGTACGCCGCCCCTGAGGGCTCCTGGCGAACTGTTTGATGCGCTCCACCATGCTCGGCATGGGTGCTCCCTTCCGCGGTCCGGTTCGTCCTTGCTGTTCTCCGCCTACCCCCTGCGGGCGGGGTCAGCCCTCGGGCGGCCGGACGGGTTCACGTCTCCTCCAGCGGCTCGTACACCTCGGCTCCGAGGCCGAACGTCCACGCCACCCCCTCCCGGGCCGTCCGGGTCGTCGGCGGCACACGGAGCCAGTACGTGCGGTGGGTGCCGTCCGGTTCGGGCGTGGAGTTGAGGACCTCGACCATGACGACCGGCTCGTCGCCGTCCAGTTCGACGCGCCAGAGCGTGCCCGTGCCGTCCCGGTGCAGGGGCTGCGCCCCCGAGTCGGCGAGATAGCGGTCGTAGCCGTAGTACTCGAGCATCACCCGCCGCAGTTCGGCGTTGTCCTCCTGCCGGATCCGCTCCGGGGTGAGGGTGCGCAGCTCGTCCAGGAAGGCGCGCGTCACCGGCATGCCGCGCCAGGCGCACAGGGCGAACCCGTCGGGGAACTCCAGCGCCGGGCCGTCGCCGTGGTCGAGCCGGCCGGCCTCGTCCCGGTGCAGGGCGACGGGCCGCTCGCACACCACCGCCACCTTCTCGAACGGCCACCACCAGCCGGCACTGCGGCACACCCGGGCCGGCCCGGCGAGCGGGGACCCCTCGGTGTCCAGGGCGGCCAGCCACGGCGCGTCGTGCTGACCGAGCAGGGCGTCCAGCAGGACCAGACGTATCTCCGTGCGAGCGGCCGCGTCGTCGGGGGCGAGGTCGTCGAGCACGGCGGCGCGGATCCGGTCGACCAGCGCCTGGGTGGCGTCCCACAGGGCACCGCCGGTCCGGGACCAGTGCCGGGACCAGCCCGCGGCACCCAACTCCTCGTACAGCCGGTCGCGTTCGGCCGCCCACGGCGCGGTGCGCACCGCCTCGCGCACGCTCGCCCCGAAGTCCGTCCCCTCCCGGACCAGCGTCACGCCCTCGCGCGGCGACCCGGCCCAGATCACGCGCTCCGGCCCGGTCAGCCCGGCGCTGCGGTAGGCCAGCCGGACGCCCTCCTCCGCCGCCGCCCGGTCGGCGGGCCCGGTGGCCGCGGCCCAGGCACGCCAGCGCGCCGCCCCCTCCGTGAAGCCCTCCGTCACGGCTGTCGTCCCGCTCTCCTGCGCGATCGTCATCGTCAACGTCCCCTGTCCCCTGCTGCGGTGTGGTGTTCCGTACGGTTGCCGGCGTCCGTCAGTCCGCCACCAGCCGCACCGAGCCGGGTACGTACTCACGCTGCCGGATCACCCGGAACCACCCCTTCGGCAGCGCGATCGCCGCGTGCTCCTCGTGGACGACCCGGCCGCCCTCGGGCAGGTGCAGCAGGAACGGCCCGAACGGGCCCGGCTCACGGATGAGTTCGCCCTTCCCGAGCACCGCGTGCGCGTGTCCGGTGACCTCCCCCAGGGCCAGCACCAGCCGGCCCCTGGCGTCGCGCGGCTCCTTGGGCGCGTCCGGGACGTGGGACGGCACCGCCTCGTCCGCGACGGGCACGATCAGCACGTCTCCCTGCCGGTACATGGCTCTCCCCTCCGCTCCGGCGCACGGTGCCCCGGAGTCCATGTGCGGACAGTACGAGCCGGCACTGACAACGGACCGTCACCGGGCCCGCCGCCGGGCGTTGTCAGTCGCTGTTGGTAGAACTGCTGCACGCACCGCCGGACAGCCCGCGCCCCGGGACCGCGACGGCTTCGCCCACGTACCGCCTTCTTTCCCGTATCGCACGACAGGAGCAACCCGCGTGATCATCGGTAGCCACCTCGAGGAGCTGTACGGTCTCCCCGCGTTCGCCTTCCCCGGGCCCGGCGAGGCGACGGGCGATCTGCCCGAACCCGACGCCGTGGCCTGGCGGATCGCCGCCGACGCGTACGACGCCGAGGAGCAGTGGGAGGAGGCCTTCGCCCGCTTCTGCGCCGCGGTCGACACCTCGCGCGTCCGCGCCCTGATCGTCGGCGCCTGGGAGGAGGCGTACGACGACGCCCCCACGCCCGTGATCGAGGCGCTGGTGGCCGCGCGTGACCGGCTGCCCGGTCTGCGGTCGCTGTTCTTCGCGGACATCGTGTGCGAGGAGTGCGAGATCTCCTGGATCAACCAGACCGACGTCACCCCGCTGTTGACAGGCTTCCCCGCTCTGGAGGAGTTCGGCGTGCGCGGCGGCCAGGGCCTGGAGTTCCCCGCCCTGCGCCACGACAGCCTGCGCAAGCTGGTCGTGGAGACCGGCGGCCTCCCGGTGAGCGTGGTCCGCGGTGTCGCGGCCAGCGAACTGCCCGCGCTGGAACACCTCGACCTGTGGCTCGGCACCTCCTGGTACGGGGCCGACAGCGAGGCCGCCGACCTCGCGCCGATCCTCTCCGGCGCCCGGCTGCCCCGGCTGCGGCACCTGGCCCTGCGCAACAGCGAGATCCAGGACGAGGTCGCCGCCGCCGTGGCGTCCGCCCCCGTGGTCGCCCGGCTGGAGGTGCTCGACCTGTCCATGGGCACCCTCGGTGACGACGGCGCCACCGCCCTGCTCGGCGGTCAGCCCCTGACCCACCTCAAGAAGCTGGACCTGCACCACAACTACCTGAGCGAGCCGCTGAGGCAGCGCATACGCGAGACGCTCGAACCCGCCGGCGTGGAGCTGGACCTCGACAAGGACGACGCCGACTGGGACAAGGACGGCGACGGCACCGTCCACCGCTACGTCTCGGTGGGGGAGTGAGCACGCCATGGGCTACTACCCCTCGTACCTGACCCACTTCCACGGACTGCCCGTGCACCACTTCGACGGCGTCACCGACGAGGAGGGCTCCGGCCCGGACCTCCCGGCCCCCGCGTCCGTCGCCTGGCGGCTCACGGCCGACTGGGACGTGCCCTTCGAGGACCGGTGGAGCTCGTTCCTGCACCAGGTCCGCACCGACGAGGTCGTGGCCCTCGTCATCGGCGCCTGGTGGCAGGAGTGGGACGAGCACGGCATCGACCCCGTCCTCGACCTGATCACGGCCGGGGCACACCGGCTGCCGAGGCTGCGGGCGGTCTTCCTCGGCGACGTCGAGTCCGAGCAGTCGGAGATCTCCTGGATCAAACAGGGCGACGTCGGCCGGGTGCTGCGCGCCTGGCCCGGCCTGTACGAACTCGGTGTGCGCGGCGCCGAGAACCTGGTGATCGAGCCGCTGCGGCACGAGGAGCTGCGCAGGCTGCGCGTCGAGTCCGGCGGGCTGCCGCCCGAGCCGGTACGCGGCCTGGCGGCCTGCGACCTCCCCGCCCTGCACCACCTGGAGTTGTGGCTGGGCACCACCTGGTACGGCGGCGACTGCACCCCGGCCGACGTCCGGGCACTCCTCGCCATGCTGGACCGCAGCCCCCGGCTCGCCCACCTGGGCCTGCGCAACAGCGACATCCAGGACGAGATCGCCGCCGCCGTGGCCGCCGCGCCCGTCGTCGCGGGTCTGGACTCCCTCGACCTGAGCATGGGCACCCTCAGTGACGAAGGGGGAGCCGCGCTGCTCTCGGGGCAGCCGCTGACCCATCTGCGGGCGCTGGACCTCGGGCACCACTTCATGAGCGAGGGGATGACCCACCGCGTGCGCGAGACGCTGGGAGCGCACATCCAGGACCTCGGCCTCACCCCCGCCCACCGCAGCGCGCGCCGGCCGGAGGAGCGTTATGTCGCGGTCGGGGAATGAACCGGGACGGGCCGGCGCGCCCGTGCGCCTCGCCGTCGTGGGCAACCCGGAGAACCGCAGGACGGCCCTCTTCACCGACGCCGCCCGCGCAGCCGGACTGCCCGCACCGCGCGTCGTGCCCTGGGAGCGGGTCCTGCGCGAGGGCGGGGCCGACTTCGCCGCCGACGAGACCGTCCGGCTCGACTCGCCCGGCGAGAACCCCCACGTCGACCGGCTGCTGAGGGACGTCCAGGACCCCACCCGCGTGGAGGGCTCGGCACGCTGGTACGCGCGGTTCACCGAGGCCGTCCGCGGGCTGCGCGGCGGCATCCGGCTCGACGACGCCGGCGAACTGGCCGTCCTGTTCGACAAACGGCGCTGCCACGCCGTCCTCGACGCGGCGGGCGTCCCCGTGCCCGGGTCACCCACCTCCGGCCCGGACGCCGTACGGGTGACCGGCTGGGACGACGTACGCACCGTGATGCGCGAGCACCGCATGCCGAGACTCTTCGTCAAGCTCGCGCACGGCTCCTCGGCCTCCGGGGTGCTCGCCGTCGAGGCGTCGGGCAGCGGCCGCGTCAGAGCCACCACCTCCGTCGAACTCACCGGGGACGGCAGGCTGTTCAACTCCCTGGCGGTGCGCCGCTACGAGCGGGAGCAGGACATCGCCGCCGTCGTGGACGCCCTCGCCCCCGACGGCCTCCACCTGGAGCGCTGGCTGCCCAAGGCCTCCCAGCGGGGCCGCGCCGCCGATCTGCGGGTCGTGGTGGTGGCCGGCCGCGCCACCCACGCCGTCGTGCGCACCAGCGCCTCACCCCTGACCAACCTCCACCTCGGTGGCACCCGCGGCGACCTCGACGCGGTGCGCGACGCCGTCGGGGCGGCCGGCGGCCGGTGGGCGGACGCCCTCGCCGTGTGCGAGCGCGCGGCGGCCTGCTTCCCGCGCACCCTGTGCGTCGGCGTCGACCTGCTCCCGGCCGTCGGCTGGCGCCGGTTCGCCGTCGGCGAGGTCAACGCCTTCGGCGACCTGCTGCCCCGGCTCACCGGACTGCCGGGCAGCGGGGCGGAGGGCCTCGACACCTACGCGGCCCAGGTCGCGGCGGTCCTGCGCCGCGCCACCGGTCCGTCCCACCCGCACCACCAGTCCAGAACGGGAACCACCCATGTCAGCGCCTGAACCGACGCCCGCGCCCGGCCCGCACGGGACCGCCGCACCGGACCACGACCCGGACATGAACGAGATCGTCGGCAGCCACGACATCCTCCTCGTCACCCTCGACACCCTCCGCTTCGACGTCGCCGCCGAACTCGCCGCCCAGGGGCGCATCCCGAACCTGGCCCGCCGTCTGCCCGGCGGCCGCTGGGAGCGGCGGCACGCCCCCGGCAGCTTCACCTACGCCTCCCACCAGGCGATCTTCGCCGGCTTCCTGCCGACACCCGCCGCACCCGGCCCGCATCCGCGGCTGTTCGCGGCCCGGTTCGCCGGCAGCGAGACCACCGCCGGGCGCACCTTCGTGTACGACACCCCCGACCTGGTCTCCGGCCTCGCGGCGGAGGACTACCGCACGGTGTGCGTCGGCGGGACCGGCTTCTTCAACAAGCGGGGCCCGCTCGGCTCGGTGCTGCCCGGACTGTTCCAGGAGTCGCACTGGGAACCGGAGTTCGGCGTCGCCTCGCCCACGTCGTTCGAGGCCCAGGTGGCCCGCGCGGAACACGTCGTCCGCGAACTCCCCCACGAGAGGCGCCTGTTCCTCTTCGTCAACGTCGCCGCGCTGCACCAGCCCAACTGGTTCCACCGGCCCGGCGCGACCCGCGAGGACGGTGACACCCGTGCCACGCACGCCGCCGCCCTGGAGTACGTGGACCGGCACATCGGCCGGCTGTTCGCCGCCGCGAGCAGCAGACGCCGCTGCTTCGCCGTCGTCTGCTCCGACCACGGCACCGCCTACGGCGACGACGGCTACACCGGCCACCGCATCGGCCACCCGTCCGTGTGGACCGTGCCCTACGCCCACTTCTTCCTGGACCACACCCCCGCCGAGGCCGCCCGATGACCACCGCGACCCCCGCCCCCACCGACATCGACGTCCCGGCGAGCCCGTACCAGAGCTACGTCTACGCCTACCCGCACAAGACCGCCTACCGCCGGCTCGCCGACCGCCCCCGCCTCGACACCCTCTGGGCCGGCGAGCCCAAGGACGCCCTCTCCCTCTACCTGCACATCCCGTTCTGCGAGGTCCGCTGCGGCTTCTGCAACCTGTTCACCCGCATCGGCGCCCCCGACGGCCTGACCGGCGCCTACCTGGACGCCCTGGACCGGCAGGCGGCCGCCGTGCGGGAGGCGCTGGGGG
Organism: Streptomyces sp. NPDC044984; assembly: GCF_040646935.1. Lineage (NCBI taxonomy): Bacteria > Bacillati > Actinomycetota > Actinomycetes > Kitasatosporales > Streptomycetaceae > Streptomyces > Streptomyces sp. NPDC044984. Next base: position 112,770 of record NZ_JBEZBE010000013.1, on the reverse strand, counting down.
AGCGGGCACCGGTGCGGTTCGCGACCGCGGCCTTCGGCGGCGGCACCCCCACCTTCCTCACCGCCACCGAACTGCAGCGGCTGTGCGACATCGCGGAACACCGCATGGGCGCCGACCTGCGCGTGGTCCCGCTGTCCGTGGAGGCCTCGCCCGCCACGGCCACCGCCGACCGGCTCGAGGTCCTGGCCGCGCGCGGCACCACCCGCCTCAGCCTGGGCGTGCAGAGCTTCGACGACGCCGAGGCCCGGGCCGCCGTACGCCCGCAGCGCCGCGCCGACGTCGAGGCGGCACTCGGCCGCGTCCGCGACGTCCGGATCCCCGTCCTCAACATCGACCTGATCTACGGCATCGACGGACAGACGGAGCACAGCTGGCTGCGCTCCCTGGACGCGGCCCTCGCCTGGCGCCCCGAGGAGCTCTACCTCTACCCCCTCTACATACGCCCCCTGACCGGCCTCGGCCGCCGCGTCGGCGAGACCGACCCGGCCTGGGACGAACAGCGGCTGCGCCTGTACCGGCTGGGCCGCGACCACCTCCTCGCCCACGGCTACGCCCAGCAGTCCATGCGCATGTTCCGCCGCGCGGACGCCCCGCCGCAGGGCGCGGACGACTACGCCTGCCAGACCGACGGCATGATCGGCCTCGGCTGCGGCGCCCGCTCCTACACCGCGGGACTGCACTACTCGTTCGACTACGCCGTCGGCATGCACGAGATCCGCGGCATCGTCGACGACTACGTCTCCCGGCCGGCCGCCGGCTTCGCCCACGCCGAGTACGGCCGCCGCATCGACACCGACGAGGCGCGCCGCCGGCACCTGCTGCAGTCCCTGCTCCAGGCGGAAGGCCTCGACCTCGCCGACTACCGCGCCCGGTTCGACGGCCGCACCCCGGCGGACGACTTCCCGGCCGAGCTGTCCCGCTTCGCCGGCCGCGGCTGGCTGGAGGAGGACACCGGTCCCGGCGCCACGCGCCTGCGCCTGACCCCCGAGGGCCTGGCCCACTCCGACGCCATCGGCCCGCAGCTGTTCTCCCCGGCCGTGCGGGCCGCCATGGCCGCCTACGAGCGGAAGTGAGTCCGCAGCCGATGGACCTGACCCTCCTCTACCGGGGCCCGCTGGCCTCCTGCGACTACGACTGCCCGTACTGCCCCTTCGCCAAGCGCCGCGACAGCCGCGAGCAGCTCCGCGCGGACCGCGCCTGCCTGGAGAGGTTCGCCGACTGGGCCGAGACGCAGACCACCGACCGGCTCTCCCTGCTCTTCACCCCCTGGGGCGAGGGCCTGGTCCGCTCCTGGTACCGCAGCACCCTGACCCGGCTGTCCCACCGGCCGCACATCCGCCGCGTCGCGATCCAGACCAACCTCAGCTGCCGCACCGACTGGCTCGCCGACGCCGACCTGGACACCCTTGCCCTGTGGTGCACGTACCACCCGGGCCAGACCCCCTACGACCGCTTCCTGGCCAAGTGCCGCGAACTGGACCGCCTCGGCGTCCGGTTCAGCGTCGGCGTCGTCGGGCTGCCCGAGCACCTCGACGCGGCCCGGCGGCTGCGCGCCGACCTGCCCGAGAGGGTGTACCTGTGGGTCAACGCCGCCGAGGGACACACCTACGACGACACCGAGGCCGGCGTGTGGACCGCGCTGGACCCCCTCTTCCCCTACAGCCGCCGCCCCCACGCCAGCGCGGGCCTGCCCTGCCGCACGGGGGAGTCGGTGATCTCGGTCGACGGCGAGGGCACGGTCCGCCGCTGCCACTTCGTCCGCGCCGAACTCGGCAACCTCTACGACGGCAGCTACCGGCAGGCGCTGCGACCCCGTCCCTGCCCCCTCGCCACCTGCGACTGCCACATCGGCTACGTCCACCTCGAAACGCTGCCGCTGTACGACGTGTTCGCGGGCGGTGTGCTGGAACGGATACCGGCCCGGGCCGGGTAGCGGCCCGCGCGCGGGAACGTGTTTGCCGCGGGATCCAGCGGCAAGGCGGTGTCCATGAGCGAACAGAACAAGAACGCGCAGCAGAAGACCACGTCCCCCCGGTCCGCCGCGACCAAGGCACGGGAGACCGCGGACAAGGCGACCGCCCCCGCCGGGCGGGCGGCAGGAAACGCCGCCAGCAAGGCGGGTGACGCCGCCTCAGGGGCCGCGGCGGGCGCCGAGCGGGCGGCCAGGGCGGCGAGCGGCGCCGCGCAGACCGCGGCCAAGGGCGTCGAGGCGGGCCGCCGCGCGGTCGTCGCCACCTCGGGCCAGGTCGCCGCCGGGGCCAAGACCGCCTGGACGGTCATCGCCAACCGCAGGCTCGTCGCCGCCGGCGCCGCGGCCGGCCTGACCGCCCTGACCGCCGCCTCCTACGCGGTGGGCCGGCGCGCCGAACGCCACACCCACGGCCCCCTCACCCGGATGACCGGCGGCCGGATCTGACACCGGGGCGGCGCGGAGCCGGGTCCCACTCGCGCGGTGCGGCCCCGAAGAGGAAAGATGTCTCCGCAAGCGAAGAATCAACCCATGCGGAGGAGTGGGTACATGCAGCACGAGCGAGCGGGCGGCCCGGCCGGCCCGGAGGATCTCGTCGACGTCGCTCGGCTGGTCACGGCGTACTACGCACTGCACCCCGACCCCGACGACCCGGGGCAGCGCGTCGCCTTCGGGACGTCGGGGCACCGCGGCTCGTCCCTGGCGGCCGCGTTCAACGAGGACCACATCGCCGCGACCAGCCAGGCCATCTGCGAGTACCGCGCCGGCCAGGGCACCGACGGGCCCCTCTTCCTCGGCGCCGACACCCACGCGCTGTCCGAACCCGCGCGGGTCACCGCCCTGGAGGTGTTCGCGGCCAACGGGGTCACGGTGCTCATCGACAGCGCCGACGGCTACACCCCGACCCCGGCGGTCTCGCACGCGATCCTCACCCACAACCGGGGCCGCACCACGGGCCTCGCGGACGGCGTCGTCGTCACCCCGTCCCACAACCCGCCCGCCGACGGCGGGTTCAAGTACAACCCGCCCAGCGGCGGCCCCGCGGGCTCGGACGCCACCGGCTGGATCCAGGACCGGGCCAACGACATCATCCGGGGCGGTCTCAAGGACGTCCGCCGCATCCCGTACGCCCGCGCCCTGACCGCCCCCGGCACCGGCCGTCACGACTTCCTCGGCACCTATGTCGCGGACCTGCCCAGCGTGCTGGACCTGGACGCGATCCGCGCGGCCGGCGTACGGATCGGCGCCGACCCGCTGGGCGGGGCGTCCGTCGCGTACTGGGGCCGGATCGCCGAACAGCACCGCCTCGACCTCACCGTGGTCAACCCGCTGACCGACCCCACCTGGCGGTTCATGACGCTGGACTGGGACGGGAAGATCCGGATGGACTGCTCGTCGCCGCACGCCATGGCGTCCCTCATCGGGCAGCGGGACCGCTTCGACATCGCCACCGGCAACGACGCGGACGCCGACCGGCACGGGATCGTCACCCCGGACGCCGGGCTGATGAACCCCAACCACTACCTCGCCACGGCGATCGGCTACCTGTACGCGCACCGCGAGCAGTGGCCGTCCGCCGCCGGTGTCGGCAAGACCCTGGTCTCCTCCGCGATGATCGACCGGGTCGCCGCCGACCTGAAGCGCGAACTCGTCGAGGTGCCCGTCGGTTTCAAGTGGTTCGTGGACGGACTGGCCGGCGGCACCCTCGGCTTCGGCGGTGAGGAGTCGGCCGGCGCCTCCTTCCTGCGCCGGGACGGCTCGGTGTGGACCACCGACAAGGACGGCATCATCCTGGCGCTGCTCGCCTCCGAGATCACGGCCGTCACCGGGAAGACGCCCTCCGCGCACTACGCCGCGCTCACCTCCCGCTTCGGCGAGCCCGCCTACGAGCGGATCGACGCCCCGGCGACCCGTGAGGAGAAGGCCCGTCTCGCGAAGCTGTCTCCCGCCCAGGTCACCGCGGACACCCTGGCCGGGGAGGCGGTCACCGCGGTGCTCACCGAGGCACCGGGCAACGGCGCGTCCATCGGGGGCATCAAGGTGACCACGGACAGCGCCTGGTTCGCCGCCCGTCCCTCCGGCACCGAGGACGTGTACAAGATCTACGCCGAGTCCTTCCAGGGGCCCGACCACCTCCGCCGGGTGCAGGAGGAGGCCAAGGCCGTGGTCCTCGCGGCACTGGGCGACTGAGCCGCACCCCGTCGGGCACGCCCCGGTCACCCGTCACGGGGGCCGGGGCGCGTCAGCCGGCCCGCAGGCCGGGGGCGGACGGGGGCGGGGAGGCGAGTTCCGGCGACAGGGACGTCGCCGTGGGCAGCTCCGCCGGCGCCTCCTCCGACTGCTGCAGAACGGTGTCGCCGGGCTTCCCGTCCGGTGTGCCCGCACCGGTGGACAGCTGCGACCAGGCGCCCAGCGCCAGGGCGATCGCGGCGGCCGTGCCCACCACGCGGCCGACGCGGCGCAGCCGGGCGCGCCGGTCCATCTCCCGCCAGGACGGGCCGTCCCACGGATCGTCCGGATGCCACAGCTCACCGACCGCCTCGACGCCGGCGTCCTCCCGCGGCACACCACCGCCGGCGCGCGTCCGCTGCAGCGCGGAGGGCTCCCTGGGGGCGGTGGCCCGGATGGCGCGCTCGTTGTCGGTGAGGAACCGCTGCCAGACGTCCTCGGGCAGCGACGGCGTACCGTCGTCCCGCTCCTTGGGCGTTCCGCCGTCGTCCGGCCTCTGCGCGGTCACGTCCGTTCATTCCTCCCGAGGATCCCACCAGGATGATTGCACAGCGCAAAATCGGGTGAACAGCGGCCCGCGGGACCGAACATACGGCTGAGACGGTGCGGCCCGGGTGCGGACTCGATCGGATAAAGGCCCGCCCGGGGGAGCGGGGAGCGGCCGACCTTTGCATAGTCTAAAGGTGGGGGAGGGGCGCCCGCGGAGGAACCGGGCGGCTCCCGACTGCCCTCGACACCGCTGGAGCAGGACATGACCGACGAGAGACCGCCACCGAACCCATCGGCCCAGTGGGTGCTGTCCTGGATGCCGATCGTGGTGATGGCGGTGATCGCGGTCGTCGACGTCGTGGCCGGTCCGGGGGTCGGACTGCTCCCGCTGGTGTCGCTGGGACCCGCCTTCGCCGGCCTGGTCGGCGGCTGGCGCCGCACGGCGGTGATCGGCGTCCTGGCGCTGCTGCTCTGCGCCGGGCTGGGCCTGTACAACGAGCTGTTCCCGGCGCGCCGCGGTTACACCGCCATGGCGTCGGTCGCCGGGGTCACCGGTGTCGGCGTCGCCGCCGCGGTGATGCGCTCGCGCCGGGAGGCGGAACTGGCCGGGGTGCGGTCGATCGCCGAGGTCGCCCAGCGGGTGCTGCTGCGGCCGGTGCCGCTGACCGTCGGCCCCGTACAGGCGGCCGTGTCCTACACGTCCGCCGTCGCCGAGGCGCGGATCGGCGGTGACCTCTACGAGGTGGTGGCCTCGCCGCACGGCGTCCGGGTCATCCTCGGCGACGTGCAGGGCAAGGGCCTGGCCGCCGTGGAGACGGCCGCCGTGGTCCTCGGCGCCTTCCGGGAGGCCGCCTACGACGAGCCGGACCTCGTCAGGCTGGGCGAGCGGGTGGAGCGCAGCGTGGCCCGGGAGCTGGAGGACGAGCGGTTCGTCACCGCGATCCTCGCGGAGATCGGCGCCGACCAGGAGGTCGTCCTCCTCAACTACGGCCATCCGGCCCCGATGCTGCTGCGCCGCGACGGCGGCACCGACTTCCCGGAGCCGCCGTCGTTCGCGCTGCCGCTGGGCCTGTCCGCGCACGGCTCCGGGGGACCGGAGCCCTACCGGGTGGCGTTCGCCCCGGGCGAACAACTGCTGCTCTACACCGACGGCGTCACCGAGGCCCGCGACCGGGACGGACGCTTCTACCCGCTGGGTGAGCGCACGCACCTGCTGAAGGAACCCGACGCGCACCGCGCCCTGGAGGCCCTGCACGAGGACCTGGTCCAGCACACGGGAGGACCGCCCGGCGACGACGCCGCGATGCTCCTCCTGCGTTACCACCGCCACCAGGACGCGGAGTCCGCGCCCACCGGGTGGGCGGGCGGCGATCACCGCGAGGTACAAAGGACACATGCATCCGGACGAGCCCCCCGGCGGGGCCAGTGACGACGTCGAGGCGGTCACCCGTGCGGTGCTGACCGCCTCGCGGCTGCTGGTGGCGGTGTCCGCGCGCTCCCTCGCCGCGGTCGAGGACCGGGTGACGCTGCCGCAGTTCCGGATGCTGATGGTGCTCTCCACCCGCGGCGCCACCAAGCTGGTCACGCTCGCCGACCTGCTCCACGTCGCCCCGTCCACCGCGATGCGCATGGTCGACCGGCTGATCGCGGCCGGCCTCGCCGACCGGCAGACCAACCCCGCCAACCGCCGGGAGACCCTGCTGCGGCTCACCGGTGAGGGCCGGCGCACGGTCGAGGACGTCACCGCACGGCGCCGCGCCGAGATCGCCGCGATCGTCGAGCGGCTGGCCCCACCGCAGCGGGCGGCGCTGGTCGGCGCCCTCACCGCGTTCAACGAGGCCGGCGGCGAGCCCCCCGCCGCCGAGCCGCAGCCGTACCCGCTCGGGTGGGCGGTGGACGGCGGACCGTGACCGGCACCACCCAAATCTGCATGTTAGTTTCGCATTTGAAAGGCGACCGGGACGGCCGGCGCGTCCACGCACCCGGGACGGTGACCTCTCATGACGTCGGAAAGCAGTGACACCCCCGGCGAGGACCTCCCGCTCCCGCGGGTCCTGTGCGACACGGCCGCCCTGGCCGCCCTCGACGACGCGTCCGCCGGTGCCCTGTGGCGGCTCGCCGAGCCGGGCCGCCAACTCGACGCCAACGTCGTACGCATCCCGCCCGGACGCGGGGTCGACACCCACCGCGAGCCCGACCTCGACGTCCTCCTGCTGGTCCTCGCCGGCCACGGCACCCTCACCGCCCCCGACGGCCCTCACGCCCTTTCCGCCGGCGCGCTGACCTGGCTTCCGCACGGGTCCGCCCGAAGCCTCACCGCCGGCCCCGAGGGCCTGACCTACCTCACCGTCCACCGCCGCCGGCCCGGCATGCGTATCCAGCGCGGGAATACGGCAGTTCAACAACAATGATCATCGCGGCCACAAACTGATAACAGCAGACAACTCCTGAACGTCGTATGCGGTCTGGACCGCTATGAAGATCTCTTTTCTGATCCACAACGCCTACGGGATCGGAGGCACGATCACCACCACGTTCAACCTGGCGGCAGCCCTGGCCGAACGGCACGACGTGGAGATCGTCTCGGTACTGAGGCACCGGGAGCACCCCAACCTCACACCGCACCCCGGAGTGCGCCTGCGGGCGCTGGTGGATCTGCGGCGGGAGAAGGACCACCCGCTGCACGGCAGACCCGCCAAGGTGTTCCCCGCCGCCGAGTACCGCCACCACCAGTACAGCGAACTGACGGACGAGCGGATCGCCGAGTGCCTGGCGGACATCGACGCCGACGTCGTCATCGGCACCCGGCCGGGACTCAACGTGCACCTCGCCCTCCAGGCCCCGGAGCACGTCGTACGCGTCGGCCAGGAGCACCTCACCCTGGACAACCATCCGCCCGCGCTGCGCACCGCGCTGCGCCGCGCCTACCGCCGGCTCGACGTGCTCACCACCGTCACGGAGGCCGACGCCGACTCCTACCGGCGCAAGATGCGGCTGCCCGGCGTGCGGGTGGAGGCCCTCCCGAACAGCGTCCCCGACCCCGTGCTGCCCGCCGCCGACGGCACCGCCAAGGTCGTGGTCGCGGCGGGCCGGCTGGTCCCGGTGAAACGGTTCGACCTGATCATCGAGGCGTTCGCCCGGGTGGTCGCCGAACACCCCGACTGGCAGCTGCGCATCTACGGCAAGGGCGAGGAACAGGACCGGCTGCGCGCCCTGATCGAGACGCTCGGCCTGTGGAACAACGTCTTCCTCATGGGTGCGGCGATCCCCATGGAGGCCGAGTGGGTCAAGGGCTCGATCGGCGCGGCCGCCTCGAACTTCGAGCCGTTCGGCATGACCCTCGTCGAGGCGATGCGCTGCGGACTGCCCTTCGTCAGCACCGACTGCCCCTACGGACCCGGCGAGATCATCAAGGACGGCGAGGACGGCCGGCTGGTGCCGGTCGGGGACGGCGCGGCCTTCGCCGCGGCCCTCCTCGACCTGATACGCGACGACGAGCGCCGCCGCCGCATGGGCGAGGCGGCCGTGGCCAACGCGCACCGGTTCGCCCCCGGCCCGGTCGTGGCCCAGGCCGAGCGTCTCTTCCAGGACGCGATCGAGGCCCGCGGCGGCGGACGGCACGGCACCCCGGAGCACGGCGGAATACAGCACACCCTCGTCAGCCGGGGCCACGCCGCCCGCGACCTCGCCCGCGCCGCCGCGTCGAACGCGCTGCGCACCGTACGGAAGGGACGCCGATGAACACGGCCCCGCGCACCCACTGTTCCCTCGACGCCGACGGCCGGATCACCTTCCGCCTGCGGCCGCCGACCGCCACGCACCCCCGGCTGCTGCTGGTGCTGCGCCCCAAGAAGGGCCGGCCCGAGGAGACCACCCACACCCTCGACCTCGAACCCCACGGCGACGACGGTGAGTTCCGCGCCGTGCTCGAGCCGCTGCCCCGGCTCGCGGAGGGCCGCTGGGACACGTATCTGCTGCCCGGTCCGGACGCCGCACGGGAGCGGCTGCGCCCCGGCCTGCGGGACCTGCGGGTGCTCGTCGACGGCGGCCCGCCCGACCGGCCGTCACCGGTGGCCGTCCGGGTGCCGTACGCCACCAAGGACGGCTTCCTCGCGATACGGACCTGGCTGCGCACCGCCCACGCGGAGGCGGGCCCCGTGGAGATCGCCGACGGGACGATGACGGTCCGCGCCCGGCTGCACGGAGCCGGACTCTCCGAAGGGGCGGAGGCCGTGCTGCGGTTGCGGGGCACCAAGGACACCCTGCACGGCGTCCCGGTACGGCGGGCGGAGGGCGGCGGCTTCGCCTTCACCGTCGCCTGCGCGGACCTCGTGGCCTCCGGCAGCCGGATCTGGGACGTGTTCCTCCGCCCCGCCCCCGACGCGCCGCTCACCCGGGTCGGCCGCCTCCTCGACGACGTGGCGGACCGCAAGGGAGTGTTCGTGTATCCGCAGGTCACCGCGGGCGGGGCCGCGGTGCGCCCCTACTACACGGTCGACAACGACCTCGCCGTCGAGGTGACCGCCCTCGGCTGAACGGCCACGCCCCCTCGCCGCGGCGCGCGGCTGACCGCCGGCGTCCGGCCCGCACCGGTCCGCGCGACCGGCCGCACAGGTCCGGGCGCCCCGCGCGTGTCAGGTCCCGGTGTCCTGTCCGGTCGTCGGGGTGACGGACCAGGAACGGAGGACACCGGGCGGGAGATCCTGATCGTCGGCGGCGGTCACGCGGGCCTCTCCACCGCGCGGGGCCCGGCCGGACGGCCAAGGCCCGGAGCGGCTGACGATCGTTATGATGCCCGTATCGTTCAAACGAACATTCAGGTGCGGGGAGGGGCCTCATGCGGGAGCCGGTCGAGCTCAGGAGGCAGCGGATCCTGGCGGCCGTCGAGTCCCGGGGTTCGGCGCGGGTGAGCGACCTCGCCGCCGAACTCCAGGTGTCGGTGGTGACGGTGCGGCGGGACGTGGAGGAGCTGGCCCGCGAGGGCCGGCTGCGGCGCGGCCACGGCGTCGTGCGCTCCGCCCTCGCCGCCCAGGACCTGTCGGCCGCCCCGGCGCCGGACGGCGAGGCGGTGGCCGTCGTCGTCCCGGAGCGGCACAGCTACCTGTACGAGTCGCTGCACGGCGCCCGCTCGGTGCTCGAGGCGGCCGGCAAGCGGATCGCGCTGCACATCGCGCCGCAGGTGGCCGGCGCCGAGCGGCCGCTGGTGGAACGGGCCCTCGCGGACGGCGCCGCGGGCCTGCTGCTGGCCCCCCGCTGGCGCACCCGGGCCGACGAGGAGGGCGACTACGGCTGGCTCGCCGCGCTGGACGTGCCCGCGGTCCTGATGGAGCGGCGCCCCCGGCCGGGCGGCGCGCTGCACGCGATGGACTCGGTCTGCTCCGACCACGCCTACGGCGTCCATCTCGCCGTGCAGCACCTGGTGGGGCTCGGCCACCGGCGGATCGTGTTCGCCACCCGCGACGACAGCCCCACCGCGCGCACCCTGCGGTCCGCGTGCGCCCGGATCGCAGGCGCGCATCCGCTGGTGGAGGAGTGGGCGTGGACGTTGTGCGCCCCGGAGGCCGGTCACGACGGCCCGTACACGGCCCGGGAGACGGCGGAGCTGCCCGCGCTGCTGAGCGAGGTGGGGGCCACGGCGGCGGTGCTGCACGGGGACGTGGACGCGCTGATGCTCGTACAGCGGCTGGCGGACAGCGGCGTACGGGTGCCGGAGGACTGCTCGGTCGTGGCGTACGACGACGTGGTGGCCGGGCTCGGGACCCCGCCGCTGACGGCCGTCGCCCCGCCCAAGGCCGACGTCGGCCGGGCCGCGGCGGAGCTGCTGCTCCAGCGGCTCGCCGCACCGCACGGCGCCGGGGGACCGGTGCGGCGGACCGAACTGCTGCCGGCGCTGAGGGTGCGCGGATCGACCCGGGCGTGGGCCGGCACAGCCGGACAACACGGATGAGCGTTTGAACGTTTCATTTTCTTCTGATCGATCTATTGACCGTTTGCCGGTCGCGCGTTGAGGATTCCCGTGTCCCGAACAGCCGTGTCCCCGGACACGCAGGAGCCGCGGGAGGCACCATGCCCGGACGACCCAGTCGTCGCTCCGTGCTCGCCGCGACGGCCGCCGTACCGCTGACAGGAGCCGTGAGCGCCTGCAGCGGGGAGAACGGTGCCCCGTCGGCGCGCACGGGCACCACCACGCGCATCACCTTCTGGTCCGCCCTGCGCGGCAGCCAGGAGGTGGTCGACGCGTTCAACCGCACCCACCGGACCGTCCGGGTGGAGTTCCAGCAGATCCCCTCCGGCGGGCAGGGCGGCTACGCCAAGCTGAGCAACGCCGCCCGGGCCGGCAACGCCCCCGACGTCGCCACCATCGAATACCCGCAGGTCCCCGGGTACGCCATCGACGGCGTCGCCCGCGACATCACCGACCTGGTCGGCGAGCGCCTGCGCCGCAAGCTGCTGCCGCAGGCGCTCGGGCTGACCACCTTCGAGGGCCGGGTGTTCAGCGTGCCGCTGGACGTCGAGCCGATGGTGATGCACTACCGCGCCGACCTGTTCGACCGGTACGGGCTGCGGGTCGCCCGCACCTGGGACGAGTACGCCGAGCAGGCCGCGACCGTCCGCCGCGAAGCCCCCGACCGGCGGCTGGTGCTGTTCCCCACCGACGGCATGACCCAGTTCGCCGCGTACGCCTGGCAGGCCGGCGCCCGATGGTTCGACACCTCGCGCGGCGCCTGGAACGTCTCCCTCGCGGACGCGCCCTCGCGGAAGGTCGCCGACTACTGGCAGCGGCTCATCGACCGCGAGGACGTCTTCGTCAACGCCGTCGAGAGCCGTCAGTCCGACGCCCAGATCGGAGGCGGCCTGGTCCTCACCCGACTCAGCGGCGCCTGGGACGCCGGCGCGCAGATGAACGCGCGGCCGGGACAGAAGGGACAGTGGCGGATCGCGCCGCTGCCGCAGTGGGACACCGGCAGCCCCTCCGTCGGCACGCACGGCGGCTCGACCTTCGCGGTCACCAAGGACAGCCGGCATCCCGAGGCCGCCATGGAGTTCATCGAGTGGCAGGTCTCCCACCCCGACGCCCTGCGCGCCCGCCTGTCCAGCGGCACCAGCAGCCAGTACCCGGCCGCGCCCGGCCTGGTCGCGGTGGGCCGCGACGCGTTCGACCGCTCGTACTACGGCGGGCAGGACATCTACGGCCTGTTCGAGCAGGAGGCCGGGAAGATCGGCGAGAACTGGCTCTGGGGACCGCGGATGAGCGCGACGCAGAAGGTCATGCAGGACGCCTTCGCCCGCGTCGGCGGCGGCCGGGGCACCCTCGTCGAGTCCCTGCGCACCGCCCAGGAGGGCACCATGCCCGACCTGAGGGCCCTCGGCCTGTCCACCACCCAGCACAGCACCTGAGCCGACGAAAGGCAGGTGACACCCCATGACCACGACCACCCGCACCCGGGGGCCGGGCGGTGCTTCCCGCGCCGGTGCCCCGGCCCCCTCCGCGTCGGGTCCGCGTGCCCGCAGAGCGGCCAGGCGCCGCCGGCTGACCGCCGCGGGCGTCCTGATGACGCCGTTCTTCGCCCTGCTGGTCACCGTCTTCCTGATCCCCGTCGGCACGGCCGTGTACCTCAGCTTCTACAGCGACGACCAGCCCGGCCTCGGCTTCGGCCCCGAGCGCACCGTCTTCGTGGGCCTGCGCTCCTACGCCGCCGTCCTGACCGACCCGACCTTCCTCGGCGGGCTCGGCACGGTCGCCCTGTACTGCCTGATCTACATCCCGCTCATGGTCGTCGGCGCGCTCGCCCTCGCCCTGCTGCTGGACTCCGGCGTGGTCCGGCTGCGCGCCTTCGCCCAGCTCGGCCTGTTCCTGCCGCACGCGGTGCCCGGCATCATCGCGGCGCTGATCTGGCTGTACCTGTACACGCCCGGCATCAGCCCGGTCATCGAGCTGTTCGCCCAGGGCGACATCACGATCGACTTCCTCGGCGTGCACACGGTGATCCCGTCCATCGTGAACATCGCGCTGTGGAGCAACCTCGGCTACAACATGGTGGTCTTCTACGCCGCACTGCAGGCCGTGCCCCGCGAGGTGATCGAGGCGTCCGTGGTGGACGGCGCGGGACCGGTGCGCACCGCGCTCCAGGTCAAGACACCGCTGGTGCGCGCCTCCATCGTCATGGTGGCGATCTTCACCCTGATCTGGGCGCTCCAGCTCTTCACCGAGCCGATGCTGCTCAACCAGTCGTCGCCGATGATCAACTCGCGGTTCTCGCCGAGCATGTACATCTACGACGCGGCCTTCACCCGCAACAACTACAGCCTCGCGGCGGCCGCCTCGGTCGTCCTGCTCGTCTGCACCATCGCCCTGTCCTACGGCGTCACCCGCTTCACCAGCCGCGCCGACGTCTCCCGGGAGGCCCGATGAGCGCCGCCGACAGCTCCCCGCTCCGCCCGAGGCTGCTGGGCCGCGCCACCGTCAACGTGGTCGTCGCGGTCTCCGTGCTCTACACGCTGCTGCCGGTGCTGTGGCTGGTGCTGGCAGCCTCGAAGAACCGCGACGCGCTGTTCGGCAGCGACCTGCTGTCCCTGAGCGACTTCTCCTTCCTGCGGAACCTCGAGGACCTGTTCGCCATGGACGGCGGCCTGTACGGCCGCTGGTACGTCAACAGCCTGCTGTACGCGGTCCTCGGCGCCGCCCTCGGCGCGCTGGTCAGCGTGGCCTGCGGCTACGCCTTCGACAAGTACCGCTTCCGGCACAAGGAGAAGCTGTTCGGCCTGGTCCTGGCGGCGGTCATGGTGCCGCAGACGGTGCTCGCGCTGCCGCTGTACCTGATGGCCTCCGGGGCCGGCCTGGTCAACACCTTCTGGGCGGTGTTCGTCCCGGTGCTGTTCAACCCCTTCGGCGTCTACCTCGGCCGCGTCTTCGCGCGGGGCTACGTGCCCGACGAGGTGCTGGAGGCGGCCCGCGTGGACGGGGCCGGCGAGCTGACCACCTACGTCCGGGTGGCGTTCAGGATGCTCGGCCCCGGCCTGGTCACCGTCTTCCTCTTCCAGCTGACCGCGATCTGGAACAACTTCTTCCTGCCCATGGTGATGCTGTCCGACCAGGACCTGTATCCCGTCAGCCTCGGCCTGTACCAGTGGAACAGCTCCGCGTCCGTCTCGCCGGAGTACTACCCCGTCGTCATCATGGGGTCCCTGCTCGCCGTGCTGCCGCTCATCCTCGCCTTCACCCTGCTCCAGCGCTTCTGGCGCAGCGGTCTGACCGCCGGTGCCGTGAAGTGACCCCGCCCGCACAAGGAGTTCCGCCGCCACCATGACCGAGTCCACGCCCGGCCCCCGCCCCCGCGCCGCACTGGCCATGTCCCCGGACGTCGCCTCGGCGGTCCTCGACGACGAGTCGCTCGCGGCCCTCGCCGCGCTGTGCGACCTCGCACCGCTCCCGGTCCTGGACGACCTGACCACGCCCCGCGCCCGCACCGTGCTCGCCGACGTCGACCTGCTGGTCACCGGCTGGGGCTGCCCGCCCCTGGACGCGGACGTCCTGCGCGCGGCGCCCCGGCTGCGGGCCGTCGTGCACACCGCGGGCAGCGTACGCGGCCATGTCACCGACGCCTGCTGGGAACGCGGCGTCGAGGTGTCCTCCGCCGCCGCGGCCAACGCCGTCCCGGTCGCCGAGTACACCCTCGCCATGATCCTGCTCACCGCCAAGCGGGCCCTGGAGAGCGCGCGCGACTACCGCGCCTCCCGTACCCGGCCGGACTGGCTGCGCACCTCCCGCTCGGTCGGCAGCCACCGCCGCACCGTCGGCGTCCTGTCGGCCTCCCTCATCGGCCGCCGGGTCATCGACCTGCTGCGCCCGCACGACGTCGACGTGCTGCTGTACGACCCGTTCGTCGACGAGGCCGGGGCGAAGGAACTGGGCGTCGAGCGCGTGGGGCTGGCGGAACTGTTCCGGCGCGGCGACACGGTCAGCGTGCACACCCCGCTGCTGCCCGAGACCCGCGGCCTGGTCGACCGTGAACTGATCGACTCCATGCGCCCCGACGCCGTACTGATCAACACCGCGCGCGGCGCGGTCGTCGACCAGGAGGCGCTCACCGACGCCGCGCTGGCCGGCCGCATCCGCGCCGTGCTCGACGTGACCGATCCCGAAGTCCTGCCGCCCGAACACCCGTTGTGGGAGTGCGACAACGTCCTCCTCACCCCCCACCTCGCCGGCTCCCAGGGCAACGAGTGGCGCCGGCTGGCCGATCTCGCCCTCTCCGAGATCGCGCGCTGGACCTCCGGCGAGGGCTTCCTCCACCCCGTACGACGCGAAAGGCTGGCCTTCCTGGCATGAGCGACCCCTTCGAACTGCCCGCCGACGACCACGACATCAGCCCCCGCACCGGTTACACCCGCGCCCACTGGGAAGCCGTGGCGGATGGGCTCCTCACGGCGGCCTGGCGCTGGAGCACCCCCGGCTGCGCGCTGCTGGACCTGCCGGGACGCCCCTCCCGCTCGGGAGTGCGCTCCGACGGACTCGAGGGCTACGCCAGGACGTTCCTCGCCGCCGCCTTCCGCGTCGCGGGCGCGGACGGGGACGACCCGCACGGCCTGCTGGAGCGGTACGCGAGCGGACTCGCCGCCGGCACCCGCACCCCGGGCCGCGACGACACCGAGTCCTGGCCGCTGATCCTCGACCACGACGTGCAGGGCCAGCCGATGGTCGAGTCGGCGTCCGTCGCGCTCGGCCTGCGGCTGACCGCGCCCTGGCTGTGGAAGCGGCTCGACGCCGGTGTGCAGGACCGGGCGGAGGAGTGGCTGCGCGGGGCGCTGCGGCACACCCCGGCGCCCAACAACTGGTACCTCTTCCCGTACACGGTGGCCGGGTTCCTGGAGTCCGTCGGACGCGGCGACGCCGAGACGGCGGCGGCCCGGCGGCGGGCGCTGGACCTGCTGGAGAGCTGGTACCGGGGCGACGGCTGGTACGCCGACGGGGACGGACGCGCCTTCGACCACTACAACGGCTGGGCCCTGCACCTGTACCCGGTCCTCGACGCCCACCTCGCGGGCGACGAGGGGGCGTCGGCCCACCACGGCGAACGGCTCCGCGCCCACCTGGAGGGCTACGCCCTGATGTTCGGCGCGGACGGGGCGCCGCTGCACTTCGGCCGGTCGCTGACGTACCGCTTCGCCGCCTCGGCGGCCGTCTCGCTGGGCGCCGTCACCGGCCACACCCCGCTGACCCCGGGCGCCTCCCGCCGCATCGCCAGCGGCAGCCTGCGCCACTTCCTGGACCGGGGCGCGCTGACCGCCGACGGACTGCTGGGCCTGGGCTGGTACGGCCCGCACGAGGCCGGTCTGCAGGGCTACTCCGGCCCGGCGTCACCGTACTGGGCGTCGAAGGCGTTCGTCGCGCTGCTCGCCCCCGCCGGCCACGCGTTCTGGACGGCCCGCGAGGAGCCGGCACCGGTGGAGGAGTCCGACCGCGTACTGGCGCTGCCGGCGCCGGGGCTGCTCGTCCAGGCGACGCGGGCCGACGGGATCGTACGGCTGCACAACCACGGCAGCGACCACGTGCGCCCGCACGAGGGCGAGACGGCGGACGGGGACGACCCGCACTACGGGCGCCAGGCCTACTCCACCCGCACCGGCCCCACCGCACCGGGGAACGTCGCCGACAACCACCTGTCGGTGGAGACCGGTGGCCGGCACAGTGTGCGCCGCCGCATCCACCCCCTGGGCGCGGGGCACGGCGACGGCTGGGGCTGGGCGGCCTCGTGGCACCGCCCCGTGTTCGCCGGCGGTCCGCCGATGGTCCCGGGCCTGCGGGTGGAGAGCGTGACGGTGGCGCGCGGCCGTCACGAACTGCGCGTGCACCGCGTGGTGGGGGCGCCGGAGGGGGCCCGGCTCACCCACACCGGCTGGGCCACCGGCCCCGAGGAGCCGCTGGTCTCCGCCCTGTACGGCCTGTACGGCTGGGACGACCCGTCCCCCGGCCCGGTCCGCGCCCCCCAGGGCACGGCCTGGACCCGCTGGGCCCGCGTCCCGCGCCTCACCGGCAGTTGTGCGGGCACTTCCGTGCACGTCGGTCTGGCCTCCCTCACGGCGGACGCGGACGCCGCGCCCCTGCCGGAGGCGGTCGAGGAGGTCCGGGTGGACGACGGGGCGGTCGAGGTCGTCTGGGCCGGCGGCACGGCCCGTACCCGGATCACCTTCGAGCCGGTGGAGGTGCGTCACACGGAGCGGTGAGCGGCCGGGACGCGACGTCAGGACCGCGCGTCGTCGTCGCTCTTCGGGGCCTGCTCGGCGCTGTCGGGCGTGGTGTAGAAGACCGATGAGCCCTGCTTGGTGCGCTGGGCCTGGTTGCGGGCGACGAGGCCCTCCAGGGTGCTGCGCACGACCGTGGTCTTGATGGCGCGCTCGGGGTGGGCCTGCCCGAGCGCGCCGGCGACCTCCGCCGCCGAGCGGGGCTCGTTCTGCTCCTCCAGGTGCCGGCGGACGAGCTCGACCAGCTTGGGGCCGTCCGTCTTGGGCCTCTCCGTCTTGGGCTTCTCCGTCTTGGGCCTCTCCGTCTTCGCGGCGGGCGGCTTGCGCGTGGACTTCCCTGATGAGGCGGACTTCCCCGACGCGGTGCGCGCGGCCGTCTTCCTCGCCCGCTTCGGCTTCTCCTCGTTCGACGTGGCCGCCGGCCGGGCCCCGCCCTTCTTGCGCGGCGCCGGCACGGTCGCACCGCCCGGCGCCGTGTCGGCCTCCGGTGCCTCCACGGCCTCCGGCGTGTTCACCGGCTGCGAGGTGCTCACGGCCACGGGCTCGGGCGTGCCCACGGCCTCGGCGGGCGCCGAGGCGAGGCCCAGCGCCTGCCGCATGTTCACCAGGAGGGTGTGGTCGTGCTGAAGCACGGTCAACTGCTCCTGCAGCGCCGCGATCTCCGCGGTGACTCGCTCCTGCTCCTTGACGTTGCGCTCGAGATCACCCGCGACCTGAGCGGAGTACTGCGATGTGAGGTCGGTGGCCGCGGTCGAGTTCTCGGACATGGCGGTGCCCCTTTCTGCCTGTTGGTTCCCCCGGTGGCCAGCCATGGTACGGCCGAGTGCGGTTGACCGTTTCTTCTGCGCGGTCACCGGTTGACGTTCTCACGCGGCGCGAGGGGCGGCGCGGCCCTCGAGGACGTTGTGTGCACGCCATTGACAAGAGGGGCGCGAGCCGGAAGCTTCAATCCGGAAGTCGCAAGAAATGAACTCCCCCGCGCAAAATCCATACTTGACCATGGCAATCCGTGGCAGGAGCACCGATTGTCCGGTTGGTCACCCCCAGCACCCGCCGTGGAACGAGGACTTCATGAGACGGAAGCGTTTCGGCTCACGGACGATCACCGGCCTGCTCCTGGCCGGCCTGGTCGCCGTCGGCCTCCAACCCGGTACGGCCACCGCCGCGTCGAAAGCGGTCCGTGGCCCCAACCTGGCGCTCGGCAAGAGCGTCACGGCCGGCGGCTCCCACGCCGGCCATCCCGCCGCCCAGGTGACCGACGGCAGCCGGCTGAGCTACTGGGAGGGCCCGGCAGGGGCCTTCCCGCAGTGGATCCGCGTCGACCTCGGTGGCACCGTCGAGGCCGAGCAGGTGGTCCTCGAGCTGCCCACCGCCTGGGAGGCCCGCACCCAGACCTTCTCCGTCGAGGGCAGCACCGACGGCTCCACCTTCACCACGCTGTCCGGTTCCGCCACCCACCGCTTCGACCCCGACGGCGGCAACACGGTCACCGTCGGCTTCCCCGCCCGCGACGTGCGCCACATCCGCGTCCGGGTGAGCGCCAACACCGGTTGGAACGCCGCCCAGTTGTCGGAGATCGAGGTCTACGGCGGTGACGACGGCGGCAACCCGGAGGGACCGCCGGCCGACGGCACCGACCTGGCGCTCGGCAAACCGGTCGAAGCCTCCTCCACAATTCACTCGTTCGTGGCGGCCAACGCCAACGACGGGCGGCTGGACACCTACTGGGAGTCCACCGGCCACCCCGCCACCCTCACGGTCGACCTGGGTGCCGACGCTGACCTCGACGCGGTCGTGGTCAAGCTCAACCCCGAGGCGGCCTGGGCGAAACGGACCCAGAGCATCGAGGTCCTCGCACGCGAGCGGGCGTCGGGCACCTTCACCTCGATCAAGGCCCGCGCCGACCACACCTTCGACCCCGGCGCGGGCGGCAACACCGTCACCATCCCGGTCACCGGCCGCCACGCCGAGGTGCGGCTGAGGTTCACGCACAACACCAGCGGATACGGCGCCCAGGTGGCCGAGTTGCAGGTCGTCGGCACCGCCGCCCCCCACCCCGACCTGGTCGTCCCCGACCTCTCGTGGACGCCCGCGTCGCCCACCGAGACGGACGCCGTCACCGTCCGCGCGACCGTGCGCAACGCGGGGACGGCCGCGTCCGCCGCCGTCACCGTCGACGTCAGCCTGGAGGGCACCGTCGCGGGCAGCGCCCCCGTCGGAGCGCTCGCCGCGGGAGCCTCCACGACCGTCTCCGTGGACGTCGGCAGGCGCGCCCGGGGCAGTCACACCGTGTCCGCCGTGGTCGACCCCACCGACACCGTCCCCGAGCAGGACGACACCAACAACAGCCGCACCGCGACCGACAAGCTGACCGTCGCGCAGAGCCCGGGCCCCGACCTGGAGGTCCGGAGCATCAGGACCGACCCGGCGAACCCCGCCACGGGCGCGCCGGTGTCCTTCACCGTCTCCGTGCACAACCGGGGCACCTCACCGGCCCCCGCCGGCTCCGTGACCCGTCTCGCCGTCGGCGGCACAACCCTCGACGGAACGACGGGGACGATCGCCGCGGGCGCCACCGCCGAGGTCGCCGTCGACGGCGCCTGGACCGCCACCGCCGGCGCGAGCCTCCTCACCGCCACCGCGGACGCCACGGACACCGTCGACGAGACCGACGAGGACAACAACGTCCTCACCCGCCCGATCGTGGTCGGCCGCGGCGCCGCCGTGCCGTACACCGAGTACGAGGCGGAGGACGGCACGTACCGGGGCACCCTCCTCACCGCCGACGCCAAGCGGACCTTCGGCCACACCAACTTCGCCACCGAGTCCTCCGGACGCGAGTCGGTCCGCCTCGACTCCACCGGCCAGTACGTCCAGTTCACCTCCAGCGGCCCGACCAACTCGATCGTCGTACGCAACTCCGTCCCGGACGCCCCGGGCGGGGGAGGCGCCGAGGCCACCCTCAGCCTCTACGCCGACGGCGAGTTCGTGCGGAAGATCGGCCTCAGCTCCAAGCACAGCTGGCTGTACGGCGACACCGACGCCCCCGAGGGACTCACCAACACCCCGCAGGGCGACGCCCGCCGCCTGTTCGACGAGTCCCACGCGCTGCTCGGCGCGACCTACCCGGCGGGCACCGTCTTCCGGCTGCAGCGCGACGCCGGTGACACCGCCGCCTTCCACGTCGTCGACCTGGTCGACCTGGAGCAGGTGGCCCCGCCCGCCGACAAGCCCGCCGGATGCATCTCCATCACGGAGTACGGCGCCGTTCCCAACGACGGCATCGACGACACCGACGCCCTCCAGCGCGCCGTGACCGCCGACCAGAACGGGCGGATCGACTGCGTGTGGATCCCACCGGGCCAGTGGCGCCAGGAGCAGAAGATCCTCACGGACGACCCGCTGAACCGCGGCCAGTACAACCAGGTCGGCATCCGCGACGTCACCGTCCGCGGCGCCGGCATGTGGCACTCCCAGCTCCACACGCTGACGCCACCGCACCAGGCGGGCGGCATCAACCACCCGCACGAGGGAAACTTCGGCTTCGACATCGACGACAACACCCGGATCTCGGACATCGCGATCTTCGGCTCGGGCACCATCCGCGGCGGCGACGGCGGAGCCGAGGGCGGGGTCGGCCTCAACGGCCGGTTCGGCAAGAACACGAAGATCAGCAATGTGTGGATCGAACACGCCAACGTCGGGGTCTGGGTGGGCCGCGACCACAGCAACATCCCCGAACTGTGGGGCCCGGCCGACGGACTGCGCTTCAGCGGCATGCGGATCCGCGACACCTACGCGGACGGCATCAACCTCGCCAACGGAACACGCAATTCCGAGGTGGAGAACTCGTCGTTCCGCAACACCGGCGACGACGCGCTCGCCGTCTGGGCGAGCAAGTACGTCAAGGACCCGTCGGTCGACATCGGCCACGACAACCACTTCCGCAACAACACCGTCCAACTGCCCTGGCGCGCCAACGGCATCGCGATCTACGGAGGCCACGGCAACACCATCGAGAGCAACCTCGTCCAGGACACGATGAACTACCCGGGCATCATGCTGGCGACCGACCACGACCCCCTGCCCTTCTCCGGGCGGACGCTCATCGCCGACAACGGCCTGTACCGCACCGGTGGTGCCTTCTGGAACGAGGACCAGGAGTTCGGGGCGATCACCCTGTTCGCCCAGGGCCCGGACATCCCGGGTGTGGTCATCCGGGACACCGACATCCACGACTCCACCTACGACGGCATCCAGTTCAAGTCGGGCGGGGGAGCGGTGCCGGACGCCCGGATCACGGGCGTCACCATCGACAGGTCCAACAACGGGTCCGGCATCCTCGCCATGGGCGGCGCCCGCGGCAGCGCCACGCTCACGGACGTCACCATCACCGGTTCGGCCGAAGGGGACGTGCTGATCGAACCCGGCTCGCAGTTCGTGATCAACCGGTAGCGCCACCCCCGCGCGCCGCTCCGTCCGGCGGGCCCGTACTCCACCCGGAGTGCGGGCCCGTCACCCGGACGGACGCTCTCCCGCGCTCCTCCCGGGCAGCGCAGATGGGGGACTTCGGCGGACTCGCGCGGGGAGCTGACGCGATTCCGGGAAGTCGAAGTCAGGCTGGGGACATGGCTTCATCGATCGACTGCCCGCCCCGTCCGCGGCACCGTGCTCCGTACCGTGCCGGGCGGCGGGCCGGTGCCTCTCTCCGTGTGCGCGGCCGGGCGGCGTGGGCGGCGGCCGCCCTCGTCGTGCTGGCGGCGCTGAGCGGATGCGGAGCGGGCACCGGAACCACGACGCGGGACGTCCCGGCGGCCGGCGCGCCCGGCACGGCCCGCACCGCGCCGGGCACCGCCGACACCGCGCCCGGCACCGCCAACACCGCACAGGGCCGGCCCGGTACCGGGGCGGAGACACGACCGCTCACCCGGATCCCCGGCCTCGGCCCCCGGACCCGGGCGTGGATTCCCGCGAACGCCCGCCAGGTGGTCGTCGTCACCGGCCGCCACAAGGACGCCAACCGCTCCCGGGCCGTGCTGTACCAGCACACCGGCTCAGGATGGGAGGGCGGCCCGGCATGGCCCGCGCACAACGCCCTCAGGGGCTGGACCGACGACCACCGGGCGGGCGACCTCCGCTCGCCCATCGGCGTGTTCACCCTCACCGACGCCGGGGGGCTGCTGCCCGATCCCGGCACCGAGCTGCCGTACGACCGGTCGGAAGGGTTCACGGCTGCGGGCACCGGCTTCGAGGGCGAACCGCTGGAAGGCTCCTTCGACTACGTCATCGCCATCGACTACAACCGCGTGCCGGGCACGTCCCCGCTGGACCGGACCCGTCCGCTCGGTGCCGACCGGGGCGGCGGCATCTGGCTGCACGTCGACCACCAGGGGCCCACCCAGGGCTGCGTCAGCCTCTCGGAGCGCCACATGGAGGAACTCCTGCGCACCCTCGACCCGGACCGGCATCCGGTGATCGTCATGGGCGACGCGGACTCCCTGGGCGAGTGAGCGGCCCGCCCGGCCGCGCGGGCGAACGACCCGGGACGGCAGGGGAGTCGGCGTACTCGGACGCGCTCGGCACGTTGTGTTCGCCCCTGCCGCCCCTTTCCGTCCCGACCCCGGGCTCCGCCCCGGACCCCGCTCCTCAAACGCCGGAGGGGCTGATTCCAGCCTGTCCGGCGTTTGAGGACGAGGCCCGTTCAGGGCCGAAAGGGGGTCCGGGGGGCGCAGCCCTCCAGGGCCGGGACGGGAAGGGGCGGCGGGGGCGAGGAAGGTCAGTCCGTGTTCCGCGGCCGTCCGCCCTCGTCCCGCGAGGGCCGCGCCGCCGCTTCCCCCGCCGTCAGATGCTCCAGCACCTCGACCAACTCCTGACAGGCCCGCTCCACGGAGCGCCGGGTGTTGCGCTGCTCCGTGATCACCGCGGAGAGCAGCAGCGCGGTCAGGGCCAGCGCCCCGTTGAACGCGTGAAGGTTGACCAGGACCTCCACCTCGGTCAGGTGCTCGAACGGTCCGACGTGGTCGGTCGCCGCGACGGTGGCCATGACGGACGCGAACAGGGCGCACACCATGCTGCCCCCGAGCTGGAACCGCAGGGCCGCCCAGATCAGCAGCGGGTAGATGACGAACAGCAGACTGGCCCGGCTGTACGTCGCCAGCGGCACGAGGCAGCCCGCGATCACCGCCAGACCCACCGCCTCCCGCCACCTCGACCAGCGCACCGGCGCGCGCACGCGGTACAGCAGGAGCAGCAGCGGGGCGACGAGCAGCACGCCCATCGCGTCGCCCACCCACCATGCCAGTCCCACCCGCCAGACGTCGCGCGCCGGCAGGTCGCCCGTGGCGACGAGGAGGCCGGCGCCGATGGCCGAGCTGATGAGCATGGCCGCGAAGGCGCCGAGGAACACCAGATGGAGACAGTCCCGCACTCGGGTGAGATCGGTGCGGAAGCCCACCCCGCGCAGCAGGAGACAGCCGCACACCGGGGCGGCGGTGCTGCCGACGAGGACGCCCAGCGAGGACGGCCGCAGCGAGGTGAGGTGCAGGAGGACCAGCAGGGCGCCGAGTGCGATGCCCACCCAGCAGCGCAGCCCGAAGATCAGCAGACAGGCGACGGCCACGCCCGTCGGCAGCCAGATGGGCGAGACCACCGCACCGTCGATGTGGAGCTCGCGCAGCAGCCCCAGTCGTCCCCCCGCGTAGTAGCAGGCGGCGACGGCCAGCGTCTCCAGCACGAAGACGGCCGGTGCGCGAAGATCCTGGCGGGCCACCACACGAGCCATCAGACACCGAGGCCGCCGCGTCGGCGAGGTGGGACGCGCGGGTCTGCGGCCCTATGGCGGAGTGGCCGGTCCGTCGTGCCCGATCACCATGACGGCCGCGTCGTCGTCGTGCCCCACCCGCTCGGCCTGCTTGATCACGGCGGCGGCGAGCGCGTCCGTGTCCAGGCGCGCGACAGCCGCGACGCCGGCGAGCCGCACCACCTGGTCCAGTCCCTCGTCGAGGTGCATGGACGGGCCCTCCACGACCCCGTCGGTGAGCATCACGAACACCCCGCCCGTGTCCAGCCGGTAGCGGGTGACGGGGTAGACCGCCCCGGACAGGACCCCCAGCGGCGGACCTCCCTCGTCCCCGGTCACCCCGGACCGGCCGTCCGCGGTGGCCCACACGCACGGCAGATGCCCGGCCCGCGCGCTCTCCAGCAGCCGGGTGACCGGATCGAGTCGCATGAAGGTGCAGGTGGCGAAGAGATCCGAGCTGAGGGACAGCAGCAGCTCATTGGTCCGGGCGAGGAGCTCGCCCGGTTCGCTGTCGACGGAGGCGAGCGCCCGGAGCCCGACCCGGACCTGCCCCATGAAGGCGGCCGCCTCGATGTTGTGCCCCTGGACGTCGCCGATCGACAGACCGATCCGGCCGTCGGGCATGGTGAAGGCGTCGTACCAGTCACCGCCGACATTGAGACCCTGGTACGCCGGTGAGTACCGCACGGCCAGCCGCACACCGTCGGCGACCGGCAGCCCCCTCGGCAGCATGCCGCGCTGCAGGGCGACGGCCAGTTCCACCCGGGAGCGCTGCACCTCCGCCAGCGCACGCGCCTGTGCCGTCAGCGTCCCGAGCCTGACCAGAAGCTCGTCGCCGTCGTCCGTGGGGCCGGTGCGGGACATGGATCACTCACTCGGGCGAGGACACCCGCACGCGGCAGCCGCCCTCGATGGGATGAAGCTCTCATTCACGCAGGTAAAGGATGATAGTCGGAAGCGGTTCGGCCGGGCCAGTCCATGTCTAGGCTGGACCCATGGAGCAGCGGGAGATCATGCAGCGGGGTGTGGGGATCCTGACCGAGGCCCTCGAGATGCGGCGGCGGCTCCGCGCGGACCCGGACGCCGACATGACGGGGAGCGGGGCCGTCGCCCAGCTCTTGGAGGAGATGCTGCCGCGGATCCAGCTGCCGGCCGACGCGAGCGCGCGCGAGGTGGCGGACATCGTCACCGAGAAGCTGGGCCCCGCCATCGTGCAGATCACCTCCGCGCTCACCTTCGCCTTCGTCCAGCTCGCCGAGATCCACGACGAGGGCCGCACCGACGTCTCCTCCGCCGACGTCCTGCGCTCCATCTCGCTGCACTACGAGAGGGGCGGCAAGGGGTAGTTCCGGCCGACTGCCGCGTGCGCGGCGGAGATTGAAGAGCCGACAGCAGGGAAGGGATCTCACGGAACCAAGGATGACAACGATGTCACATCTCTTGGACGGAGGCCCATCCGTGCTCAGACCGTCGCGTACGTCGCCAGGCGGTTCGCGTCAGACCTTCCTCCCCGCCTGTCTCACCCTTCTCCTCGGCGTCATGCTCGCCGTCGGCACCCTCACCGCACCGGCGCACGCCGTCGGACGCGGCGGGGGAAGCTGGACCGTGCACCAGCCCCGCGAGCAGCGGGACGGCGTCACCGCCGTCGTCCGTCTGGACGCCGCTGACGGCACGGTGACCCTGGCCGCCCGCAAGGGCGCCACCACGGTGCTCGAACCCGCTCCGGTCGGCCTCGTCACCGCCGACGCCGACCTCACCTCGGATCTGCGGCTCGCCTCCCGGCACACCCGGCGGGTAACCGAGCACTACACCATGACCACCGGCAAACAGCTCCGCCGTACCGCCCGCATGACCGAGACCCGGTTCTCCTTCACGGGCCGGGGCGGTGCCCGCCTCGACCTGCTCGTCCGGGTCTCCGACGACGGCGTGGCCTATCGCTACGTACTGCCCGGCGAGGGTGAGGTCACCGTCGAGCGCGAGGCGTCCGCGTTCCGGCTCCCCGGCTCCGCACGCGCCTGGCTCACGCCGTACACGCCCAACTACGAGCGCCTCTACGCCCCGGCCACCGCGGCGGGCGCCGCCGACGGCTCCTACGCGTACCCGTCCCTCTTCCAGGTCGGCGACACCTACGCCCTGCTCACCGAATCGGACGTCGACGGACGCTACGACGCGAGCCGCCTCGTCCACGAGGAGGGCAGCGGAGAGTACGCGGTGCGCCTGGCCGACGCCTCCGTCACGTCCACCGGACCGCTCGCCACGCCCTGGCGAACGGCGGTCATCGGCGACCTCGCCACCGTCACCGAATCCACCCTGGTCGACGATCTCGCCCCGGCTTCCCGCATCGAGGACACCTCGTGGATCCGGCCCGGCAAGGTCGCCTGGTCCTGGCTGGACGGGTTCGCCGCCGCCCAGCGCAGCCTCGCCGTCCAGCAGCGCTTCGTCGACTACAGCGCGGCACACGGCTGGCCGTACACCCTGGTCGACGACGGCTGGAAGACCACGGACTGGATGCCCGAGCTGATCGACTACGCCCGTGAGCGGGGCGTGGGCGTGCTGCTGTGGGTGCACTACAGCGACCTGGACACCGAGGCGGAGCGCGCCGAGTTCCTGCCCCGGGTGAAGAAGTGGGGCGCCGCCGGACTGAAGATCGACTTCATGGACTCCGACTCCCAGGAGCGCTTCCGGTGGTACGACGACATCCTCCGGGACACGGCCCGTGAGAAGCTGCTCGTCAACTTCCACGGCGCCACCCTGCCCAAGGGCATCCAGCGGACCTGGCCGCATGTGATGACCCTGGAGGCGGTCTACGGCGCTGAGCAGGGCAACGTCCCCGCCGACGGGCTGACGACGCTGCCGTACACCCGCAATGCCGTCGGCTCGATGGACTACACCCCGATGGCGTTCCAGTTCGGCACCCGCACCGTCTCCGACGCGGCCGAACTCGCGCTGTCCGTGGTCTACGAGTCCGGTTTCCAGAACTTCGCCGGGTCGGTGAACGCCTATCGGGAACGCCCCGAGCTGGAGCGGTTCCTGGAACAGGTGCCGACCGTGTGGGACGAGTCGCGGCTGCTGTCCGGACGGCCCGGTGAAGGGGCGGCGTTCGCCCGGCGCCACGACGACCGCTGGTTCCTCGGCAGCGTCGCCTCCGGGCCGGCCGGGACGCAGGACGTGGCGCTGGACTTCCTCGGCGGCGGACGCTGGCTGGCCGAGGTCGTACGGGACGGCGGCGACGGCGGACTGGTCCGCGAACGGCACGTCGTCACCCGCCGGGACACCCTGAAGGTGCCGGTGGTGGAAGACGGCGGCTTCGCCGGAGTCGTCTGCCGGGCCGTGCCAGGGCGGGACACCTGCGACCGGCCGGTGACGCGGCTGCCGCTGACCTCGCTGACCGCGGGGCCGGCGAGGACCGAAGCGGACCCGGGCGCCTCCGTCGGCGTCACCGGGCGGTTCGCGGTGGAGGACGCCGGGCCGGCCACGGAGGTCAGGCTGTCGCTGCGGGCCCCCGAGGGCTGGACGGTGCGGGGCGACGATCCCGCGGCCGCCGAACTGCCCGTCGGCCGCGATCTGTCGGGTGACTGGACGGTGAGCGTGCCGCAGGACGTGGGCCACGGCAGTCATGAGCTGGTGGTGAGCGCGGAGTACCGGGCTCCGGGCCGGCCGGGCACCGGAGTGCTCCGTGTCGAGCGCACGGTCCGGGTGTTCGTGTCCCCGCCGGGTGTCGACTACGTGAGTGATCTGCCGTTCACCACCGAGCGCAACGGATGGGGACCCGTCGAGCGCGACCTGTCCAACGGCGAACGGGACCCGGCCGACGGCGGGCCGTTGAGCATCCGGGGCACGGAGTACGACAAGGGACTCGGTGTGCACGCCGCCTCCGAGGTCGTCGTCGAACTGGGCGGCGGCTACCGGAGGTTCACGGCCGCCGTGGGAGTCGACGACGAGGTCGGCGGCAAGGGCAGCGTGTCCTTCGAGGTCCTCGCCGACGGGAGGGTTGCGGCGGTCACGGAGGTGCTCGACGGCACCGACGAGGTCCGGCGGATCGACCTCGACGTCACCGGCGTCCAGCGGTTGACCCTGCGGGTCACGGACGGCGGGGACGGCGTCGACTCCGACCACGCCGACTGGGCGGACGCGCGGCTCATGACGTAGGACCGCGGGTCCGGCGGGGAAGGGGCACACGGTCCGGCCGGTCCGGGCGCCCTTCCCCGGCGGCCCTCGCGGCTGCGGGCCGTACGGCTCAGGCGGGCGCCCCGCCGAAGCCGGACTCGTTCCCGACGGGATCCCGGTGCGTGGCCTTGCGGACGCCGTTCGCGCAGGTCTTCCGCCGCACGGGTCCGAGCCCTCGCGCGGCGATCCGGGCGACCCGGTCGCCGAAGTCGTCGACGAAGAGGCCGAGAGCCACGGGGTGATGCCACGGTCCCGCGGCTTCTCGTGAGGGGCCCGGAGCGGACGGGTGACGCGCGCGCACTTGACGCCGTACGCGCCAGTAGCGATTCTCGCCCCATGGCCTTGCACCGGTCATGACAATTCCACGACGGAGGGACGTGCGTAATGGCCACGTACCGCACCCGACGACACCTCGGGGTCGTATCGCTGCTCCTCCTCGTGCTGGCCGCGGCCCTCGTGCCCACGTCCAGTTCCGCCGCCGGCGGCGACTGGTGGGATCCGGTCGCCCGGCCCGCGCCCGACTCCGGGATCGGCGTCACCGGGGAGCCGTTCAAGGGCACGAACGCCGCGGGCGAGGTGCGCGGGTTCGTCGACGCGCACAACCACATCATGTCCAACGAGGCGTTCGGCGGCCGGCTCATCTGCGGCAAGGCCTTCTCCGCGAAGGGGATCGCCGACGCGCTCAAGGACTGCCCCGAGCACTACCCCGACGGCTCGCTCGCCCTCTTCGACTTCATCACAGGCGGCGGTGACGGCAAGCACGATCCGGTCGGCTGGCCCACGTTCGAGGACTGGCCCGCGCACGACTCCCTGACCCACCAGCAGAACTACTACGCCTGGATCGAACGCGCCTGGCGCGGCGGGCAGCGGGTGCTGGTCAACGACCTCGTCACCAACGGCGTGATCTGCTCCGTGTACTTCTTCAAGGACCGCAGCTGCGACGAGATGACGTCGATCCGGCTGCAGGCGAAGCTGACCTACGACCTGCAGGCCTACGTCGACGGGATGTACGGCGGGCCGGGCAAGGGCTGGTTCCGGATCGTCACCGACAGCGCGCAGGCCCGCGACGTCGTCGCGCAGGGCAAGCTCGCGGTCGTCCTCGGCGTCGAGACCTCCGAACCGTTCGGGTGCAAGCAGGTCCTGGACGTCGCGCAGTGCGACAGGGCCGACATCGACGCCGGACTCGACGAGCTGTACGCACTCGGCGTGCGCAGCATGTTCCTGTGCCACAAGTTCGACAACGCGCTGTGCGGGGTGCGCTTCGACGAGGGCGCGCTCGGCACGGCGATCAACGTCGGGCAGTTCCTGTCCACCGGTACCTTCTGGCAGACCGAGAAGTGCACCGGGCCGCAGGCCGACAACCCGATCGGGCTCGCCTCCGCGCCCGGCGCCGAGAAGGAGCTCCCCGCGGGCGTCGAGGTCCCGTCGTACGACGAGGACGCGCGGTGCAACGTCCGCGGGCTCACCGAACTCGGCGAGTACGCCGTGCGCGGCATGATGAAGCGCAACATGATGCTCGAGATCGACCACATGAGCGTCAAGGCCACCGGCCGGGTGCTCGACGTCTTCGAGTCCGAGTCCTACCCGGGGGTGCTCTCCTCGCACAGCTGGATGGACCTCGACTGGACCGAACGGGTCTACGGCCTCGGCGGGTTCGTCGCCCAGTACATGCACGGCTCGGAGGAGTTCGTCGCCGAGGCGGACCGCACCGGGGCGCTGCGCGACGAGTACGGCGTCGGCTACGGCTACGGCACGGACATGAACGGCGTCGGCGGCTGGCCGGCCCCGCGCGGCGCGGACGCGCCCGACGCCGTCACCTACCCCTTCCGCAGCGTCGACGGCGGCGCCGTCCTCGACCGGCAGACCACCGGTGAGCGCACCTGGGACCTGAACACCGACGGCGCCGCGCACTACGGCCTCGTTCCCGACTGGATCGAGGACATCCGGCGCGTCGGCGGGCAGCACGTGGTGGACGACCTCTTCAGGGGAGCCGAGTCCTACCTCGACACCTGGGGCGCCTCCGAACGGCACCGGACCGGGGTGAACCTCGCCGCCGGCGCACCGGCCACGGCCAGTTCGACGGAGTGGAACCCGTTCACCAGCTACGCGCCCGGCCGGGCCGTGGACGGCGACCGGGGCACCCGCTGGGCCAGCGACTGGAGCGACGACCAGTGGCTCCGCGTCGACCTCGGCGCCACCCACCGGGTCGGGCGCGTCACCCTGGACTGGGAACGCGCGTACGGCACGGCGTACCGCGTCGACCTCTCCACCGACGGCACCGACTGGCGGACGGTCCGGTCCACGACGTCCGGCGACGGCGGCCTGGACACGGCCGTGTTCACCCCCGCACCGGCCCGCCACGTCCGTGTCCAGTTCCTGGACCGGGGGACCGAGTGGGGGTACTCGCTCCGCGAGGTCGGCGTCCACGAACGCTGACCCCGTGCTCAACCGCCTCGTGGAAGCGCCCCGGCCACGAGCTCGCGCACCGCGCCGAGCGCCGTGGCCCGGTCGGCGGGGACGAGTCCGAGGCGGGTACGGCGGTCGAGCACGTCCTCCTCGTCGAGCGCTCCCTCGTGGCGCAGGGACCAGAGCAGCTCGGCGCCGGTGACCGGATACCCGGGCAGCACCGGCTCGCCCAGCCGGGGGTGCCGCGCGGCGAGCGCGTGGACGGCCGGCGCCTCGGTGCCGTAGAGCCGGACGAGGCGGCGCGGCGCGGGCAGTCCGGCGAGGACGTGCGGCGGCGCGGCGCCCACCAGGGGCAGGGACGCGGTGGGGGACGGGCCGGCCGGCAGGCCCCGGACGCGGACGGCGGTGTCGACGGCGTCCTCGGCCATCCGCCGGTACGTGGTGAGCTTGCCGCCGACGACGGTGACGACGCCCTCGGAGGAGGTGAGCACCGCGTGGCGCCGTGAGAGGTCGGCGGTCCTCGGCGCCGTCCCCGGGCGCGCCGCCGTGGTGTCCAGCAGCGGCCGCAGTCCGGCGAAGGCGCCGGCCACGTCGGTGCGGCGGACCGGCGCGTGCAGGGCGGAGCACAGGACGTCGAGGAGGAAGCCGATGTCCGTCTCGGGCGCCCGGGGGACGTCGGGGATGTCGCCGTCCACGGGTTCGTCGGTGAGGCCGACGTAGACCCGGCCGTCGTCCTGGGGCAGGACGAGGACGAAGCGGTCCCTCTCCCCGGGGACCGGGATGTGCAGGCCCGCGGTCAGGGGGCCGAGGCTCTCGGGGCGCAGGACGAGGTGGGTGCCCCGGGAGGGCCGTATCCGGACGCCGTCGACGAGGCCGCCCGCCCAGACACCGGACGCGTTGATCACCGCGCGGGCGCGGATCCCGCCCTCCTCGCCGGTGAGTTCGTCACGGACGCGGGCGCCCGTGGGGGTCAGCTCCAGGGCCCGGACCCGGGTCAGGATCCGCGCGCCGCGCGCCGCGGCCGTACGGGCCAGGGCGGTCACCAGCCGGGCGTCGTCGGTGAGCCGGCCGTCCCAGGACAGCAGGCCGCCGCGCAGTCCGTCGTGCCGCAGCGCGGGCGCGAGGTGACGGGTCTCCACCGCGCCGATCCGGCGCGGCGGGGGCAGGGTGGCGCGGGCCGTGCGGGCGGCCAGGCGCAGCGTGTCGCCGGCCCGGAACCCGGCCCGCGCCAGGGCGGCCTGACCGCGCGAGACCAGCGGGGTGAGGGGCAGCACGAACGGCTGGGCCCGTACGAGATGGGGTGCGGTGCGCTCCATCAGCACCCCGCGTTCGACCGCGCTCTCGTGGGCGACGCCGAGCCGTCCGGAGGCGAGGTAGCGCAGCCCGCCGTGGATGAGCTTGCTGCTGAACCGGGACGTGCCGAAGGCCAGGTCGTGGGCTTCGACGGCGACCACGTCCAGCCCGCGCGCCGCGGCGTCCAGCGCCGCCCCGGCGCCCGTGGCACCGAGGCCGACGACCAGCACGTCGACGACCGGGCCGCCGACGGAGGCGGCCAGTTCACGCGCGCGCCGGCCGGCGGACAGGGACGAGGCGGAGGGGGGACCACCGGGGGAGTTCACGGGGTGAGGGTCCTCTCCAGGATGTCGCGCAGCTCGCCGAGGAACGCCTCGGAGGTGAGCTCGGGGTCGTCCTCGTCGGTCATGGTCCGCAGGGACAGGGTGAAGGACTGCACGACCAGCAGCACCGACCGCGCCTGCCGCTCCGGGTGGGCGGCGCGCACCGAGCCGTCGGCGTGCCCCTCGCGCAGGGAGCCGGCCAGCAGTTCCAGCAGGGCCTCCTGGCTCGCCCCGCGGCGGTCCAGCACGTAGGGGAGGAGCAGTTCGGGGTCCACGTCGAGGATCTTCCGGAAGAGCGGGTGGGCGCCGAAGGCGCGCACCGCCGCCACCAGTCCTTCGGTGATCACCTCACGGGTGGGCACACCGGGCTCGCGCTCGGGGATCGCCCCGGTGGCCACCGCGATCCACTCCCGGGTCATCAGGTCGCCGACCAGCGACCGCACATCGGGCCACCGCCGGTACAGCGTCATCCGGGAGACCCCGGCGCGGCGGGCCACGTCGGTGAGGGTGGTGCGGCGGACCCCGACGGCCAGGACGCAGTCCCGCACCGCGTCGAGCACCGCGTCGTTGTCCGGACCGCCGGAACCGTTGTGACGAATGGGCGTCATGTGTCACAGTGTAACGCCACGGCGGCCGCCGGGCGACCCCGACGGCCCCGCTCATTCCGACCGACCGGTGAGGACGACAGCCATGGACATGCTGTGGAGCGGCTGGGGGGACCCGGCCGAGGCGACGCCGCTGCCCGACACGGTGATCGGGCTGCTGCGCGATCTGCTCGGCGTCGAGCCCCGCGAGGCCGGACCCCTCGCCATCGAGGACCTGACCGTCCCGGAGAGCCCGCTGCCGCCCGCCGCGCGCCGCGCCCTGACCGCGGCCCTGGGCGACGCGGCCCATGTGCGCACCGACGCCGAGACCCGCATCCGGCACACCCGCGGCAAGTCCACCCCCGACCTGCTGCGCATCCGCGAGGGCGACCTCACCGCCGTCCCGGCCGCCGTGCTCCTGCCCGGCGGTCACGACGAGGTGCTCGCCGTCCTGCGGGTGTGCGCCGAACACGGCCTGCCGCTGGTGCCGTTCGGCGGCGGCACCTCCGTCGTCGGGGGCCTCGCCCCCGACCGGCGCGGTGCCTTCGTCGCCCTCGACCTGCGGCGCATGGACGGCCTGCTCGACCTCGACCCGGTCTCCCGCACCGCCACCCTGCAACCCGGCCTGCGCGCCCCGCGGGCGGAGGCGCTCCTCGCCGGGCACGGCTTCACCCTCGGCCACTTCCCCCAGTCCTACGAGTGGGCCACCGTCGGCGGCTTCGCCGCCACCCGCTCCAGCGGCCAGGCGTCCGCCGGATACGGCCGCTTCGACGAGATGGTGCTCTCCCTCACCCTCGCCACCCCCGAGGGCACCCTCGACACCGGCCGCGCCCCGCGCTCGGCCGCCGGGCCGGACCTGCGCCAGCTGGTCCTCGGATCGGAAGGCGCGTTCGGCGTCATCACCTCCGTGACCGTACGCGTCCGCCCCGCCCCGCGGACCCGCCGCTACGAAGGCTGGCACTTCCCCTCCTTCGAGGAGGGGACCACCGCACTGCGCCGGCTCGCCCAGGACGGACCGCGGCCGACCGTGCTGCGCCTGTCCGACGAGACCGAGACGCTGATCGGCCTGGCGGACCCCGACGCGATCGGCTCCGGCGCACGGCAGGCCGCCGGCTGCACGGCGATCGCGGGGTACGAGGGCACGGAGGAGGACACGGGGTACCGCGGGGAGCGCGCCGCGGCCGTCCTGCGCGCGTGCGGCGGCACGCCGCTCGGCGAGGAGCCGGGCCGGCGCTGGGCGCACGGCCGCTACTCGGCCCCGTACCTGCGCGACGCGCTCCTCGACGCCGGGGCCTTCGCGGAGACGCTGGAGACGGCGACGTTCTGGTCCCGCGTCCCCGGGCTGTACGCCTCCGTCCGCGACGCGCTCACCGCCACCCTCACCGGGGCCGGCACCCCGCCCCTGGTGATGTGCCACATCTCGCACGTCTACGAGAACGGCGCCTCGCTCTACTTCACCGTGGTCTGCGCCCGGGGCGAGGACCCCGTGGCGCACTGGACGCGTGCCAAGCACGCCGCGGGCGAGGCGATCCTCGCCGCCGGCGGCACGATCAGCCACCACCACGGGGTGGGCACCGACCACCGGGACTGGTACGTCCGAGAGGCGGGCCCGCTCGGCGTCGACGCCCTGCGCGCCGTGAAGCGGCGACTGGACCC
Source organism: Streptomyces sp. NPDC044984 (assembly GCF_040646935.1). Classification (NCBI taxonomy): domain Bacteria; kingdom Bacillati; phylum Actinomycetota; class Actinomycetes; order Kitasatosporales; family Streptomycetaceae; genus Streptomyces; species Streptomyces sp. NPDC044984. The sequence continues at coordinate 78,612 of NZ_JBEZBE010000013.1, read as the reverse complement.
GGTGGGGCTGCTCAACCCCGGCGTCCTGCTGCCCGCCGGCTGACCCGGAAACCCCGACCGCCCGTCCCCATCCCGTCGGCCCGCCCGGAGGCACCCCGATGCGACAGTTCACCGCCGTCGTCAACCCCACCGCGGGCGCGGCCGCCGGAGCGGCCGCGCTGCTCGCCCTGGCCCGGCACCTCCGGGAGGAGGGCGCCGACCTGCGGACCGAGTACAGCCGCAGCCTCGCCCACGCCCGCGAACTGGCCCGCGAGGCCGGGCGGGAGGGGCGGGTCGTCCTCGCCGTCGGCGGGGACGGCATCGCGGGCGGGGTCGGCGGCGCGCTCAGCGGGACCGGCGCGACCCTCGGCCTGGTCCCGGCCGGCCGCGGCAACGACTTCGCCCGCGCGCTCGGACTGCCCCGGGATCCGGCGGCCCTGGCCCGGGTCCTGCTCCACGGCGAGCCGCGCCCGGTCGACACCCTCGAGGTCAGCTCGGCCGTCCACGACCGCACCGTCGTCCTCGGCAGCGTGTACGCCGGGGTGGACGCGCTCGCCAACCGCCACGCCAACCGGTCCGGGCTGCTGCGGGGCTCCGCGTCCTACTACGCGGGCGGCCTGCGGGCCGTCACGACCTGGCGGCCCGTCCGCTACCGGGTCACCGTCGACGGCGAGGAGCACCCGCACACCGGCTACACGGTGGTGGCCGCCAACTCCGGCTACTACGGCTCCGGCCGCGTCATCGCGCCGGACGCCCGCGTGGACGACGGCCTGCTGGACGTCGTGATGATCGGGGAGGCGCCCCGGCGGCTGTTCTTCGCCCTGATGAACGAGCTCAGGACCGGCGCCCACGTGCGCCGGCCCCAGGTGCGGGTCCTGCGGGGCAGTGAGATCCGCATCGAGGCCGACCGCGACGTCCCCTACGGCACGGACGGGGAGGTCGACGCGGTCCTCCCCGTCACGGTCGGGGTGCTGCCCGGAGCCCTTCGCGTCCTCTACTGACCGCCACCGACCGCCGTCGGACCGGTGCCGTGGTACCGCTGGGCCAGCCGGGCCAGCGCCACCGCGCCCAGCAGCAGCCCGAAGTCGCGCAGCGCGACGTCGTAGTGGCCGGACAGCGTCAGCAGGTTGACGATGATCCCCGAGAGCCAGCCGGCGACCAGCCAGCCCCCGAAGCGCGGCGCGACGCCCACGACGACGCCGGCCACGATCTCGATCACCCCCACCGCGTACATCGCCGACTGCGCGCCGCCCGGGACGATGCCGTCGATCCACGGCGCGAGGTAGGCGGGCCAGTCCACGAGGAGGTTCGCGAACTTGTCCAGACCGAACAGGACCGGCGCCACGGTGAAGCCGGTGCGCAGGATGACGTACGCCTGGTAGCCGGGATCGGTGAGCGTGGCCCGCCGAGGCGTGACCGACGTGCCGCTCGTGGTTGTGGAGGCCATGGCCCGCACCTTTCTTCTATCGACAACTCTCATTGACGATAGAAGCGCGGTTCCGCTCTTTAGTCAATGGCTGTTGCTTTTACACTGGTGTTCGTGGACGACACGGAAGAAGTACGCGACAAGGACACCGCCGCGATCTCGGCCATCGCCGCTCTCGACGAGCCCACCCGCCGGCGGCTCTACGACTACGTGGTGGGCCGGCGCCACCCGGTCGGCCGGGACGAGGCGGCCGAGGCCCTGGGGCTGGCCCGGCAGACCGCGGCCTTCCACCTGGACCGCCTGGCCGCGGAGGACCTGCTCGACGTGCTCCACGTCCGGCGCAGCGGACGCAGCGGTCCGGGCGCGGGCCGCCCGGCCAAGCTCTACCGCCGCTCGGCCGCGCAGATCGCCGTCAGCCTCCCGGACCGGCGCTACGAACTCGCCGGCCGGCTGCTCGCCCAGGCCGTGGAGGAATCCGGCACCGGCGGGGAACCCGTGCGCGAGGTACTGCACCGCAGGGCGCGGGAACTGGGCGTACGGCTGGGGACGGACGGCGACGGGACGGAGGTCCTGCGCGTACTGGAGCGGTACGGCTTCGAGCCGCGGCACGACGGCGGGTCCGTCGTCCTCGGCAACTGCCCCTTCCACGCGCTGGCCCGCGCGCACACGCAGACGGTGTGCGGCATGAACCTGCACCTGATGCGCGGAGTCCTCGAAGGACTCGGCGAAACGGGGCTCGAGGCCCGTCTGGCACCGGAACCGGGCCGGTGCTGCGTCCGCCTGGAGCCCGCCGCCTGACCCCGGTCGCGAGGAGGCGCGCGCCGTGCCCCCGCGCGAGTCGTCGGCCTTCGGTCACGACGCCGCGGACCGGGGGGCGCTGACCCCACTGCTGCCCGAGGCGGGCATCGCCCACCGCTGGGAGAGGAACCCGGGCGGCTTCCGCGAACCGCCGCCGGACTCGCCCGACACCGTCTCCGGCGCAACGAGTCCTTCCGCGGCCACGCCGCCCGCACCCGCACCCCGGGTTCGTCGCCGCGATGGGCACCCTGCTGGAACGGGTCGCCCGCGAACCGGCCGCGGTGACGTGCGGTCATCCGTGCGGTGACGGTGCCGCCGACGGATCGTCGCCGGGCCCTCCCTGCCCGCCACGTGCCGGTACGTCACCTGATGCACGGCGGACGCCGCACACGGCACAGCCCCACCCCCGGCGCACGCCTGCGCGACGACGGGCTGCTCGTCCACGACGCCACCGCCGCCGCGTCGGCGCGGACGGCGCCACGCAACCCGGGAGCCACCCGCAGTTACCGGACACGACCCAAGACTGGACCAGTTCGTTCTCTGGAATTATTCGTGTCTCGGCCTATAGGTTCGGCGCATGACCGCATCCCGGCCGTCGACCACAGCTGAGGAGCTCCGCGGTGCGGGGCTCCGTGCGACGGCGGCCCGCGTCGCCCTCCTCGAAACCGTCCGCCAGGGCGGCCACCTCGGAGTCGAGGCGATCGCCTCCGAAGTGCGCCGGCGCATAGGGCACGTCTCCCTGCAGGGGGTGTACGAGGCGCTGAACGCGCTCGCCGGGGCGGGGCTCGTGCGCCGTGTCGAGCCGGCCGGCAGCCCGGCCCGCTACGAGGGCCGGGTCGGGGACAACCACCACCACGTGGTGTGCCGTTCCTGCGGTGTCGTCGCCGACGTCGACTGCGCGGTCGGCGACGCGCCCTGTCTGACCGCGTCCGGCGGACACGGTTTCGTGATCGACGAGGCCGAGGTCGTCTTCTGGGGCCTGTGCCCCGACTGTTCCACCTCCCGCAGTACCTGAACTGCGCGAAGCTCTTCGCCCGGAAGGACTCCCATGACCGAGAACCATGACGCGATCGTCACCGACCCCAAGACGGAGGAGGCGGGTGGCTGCCCGGTCGCGCACGGGCGCGCCCCGCACCCCACCCAGGGCGGCGGAAACCGCCAGTGGTGGCCCGAGCGCCTCAACCTGAAGATCCTCGCCAAGAACCCGGCCGTGGCGAACCCGCTCGGCGAGGACTTCGACTACGCCGAGGCGTTCCAGGCCCTCGACCTCCCGGCGGTGAAGCGGGACATCGCCGAGGTGCTGACCACCTCGCAGGACTGGTGGCCGGCCGACTTCGGCCACTACGGCCCGCTCATCGTCCGGATGGCCTGGCACAGCGCGGGCACCTACCGCATCAGCGACGGCCGCGGCGGCGCCGGCGCGGGTCAGCAGCGCTTCGCCCCGCTCAACAGCTGGCCGGACAACGCCAACCTCGACAAGGCCCGCCGCCTGCTGTGGCCGGTCAAGAAGAAGTACGGCAAGAGCCTGTCCTGGGCCGACCTGCTGATCCTCTCCGGCAACGTCGCCCTGGAGTCGATGGGCTTCACGACCTTCGGCTTCGCCGGCGGCCGCGCCGACGTCTGGGAGCCGGAGGAGGACGTCTACTGGGGCCCCGAGTCCACCTGGCTCGGCGACGAGCGCTACACCGGCGACCGGGAGCTGGAGAACCCGCTCGGCGCCGTCCAGATGGGCCTCATCTACGTCAACCCGGAGGGCCCGAACGGCAACCCGGACCCGATAGCCTCGGCCCGCGACATCCGTGAGACGTTCCGCCGCATGGCGATGAACGACGAGGAGACCGTCGCCCTGATCGCGGGCGGCCACACCTTCGGCAAGACCCACGGCGCGGGCCCCGCCGACCACGTCGGCGCCGACCCGGAGGCCGCCGGTCTCGAGGAGCAGGGCCTGGGCTGGAAGAGCACCTTCGGCACCGGCAAGGGCGGTGACACGATCACCAGCGGTCTCGAGGTGACGTGGACCAACACCCCGACGACCTGGGACAACAGCTTCTTCGAGATCCTCTTCGGCTATGAGTGGGAGCTGTTCAAGAGTCCCGCGGGCGCCCACCAGTGGCGGCCGAAGGACGGCGCGGGGGCGGGCACCGTGCCCGACGCCCACGACCCGTCGAAGAGCCACCAGCCGACGATGCTGACCACGGACCTCGCGCTCCGCTTCGACCCGGTCTACGGCCCGATCTCCCGGCGCTTCCTGGAGAACCCGGACGAGTTCGCGGACGCCTTCGCCCGCGCCTGGTTCAAGCTCACCCACCGCGACATGGGCCCCAAGTCGCTGTACCTCGGCCCGGAGGTACCCGCCGAGACCCTGCTGTGGCAGGACCCGCTGCCGGAGCGCACGTACGACCTGATCGACGCCGCGGACGTCGCCGCCCTCAAGGAGCGGATCCTCGCCTCGGGTCTGCCGGTGTCCGAACTGGTGTCGACGGCGTGGGCGTCGGCCTCGTCCTTCCGCGGCAGCGACAAGCGCGGCGGCGCCAACGGCGCGCGCATCCGCCTGGAGCCGCAGCGCGGCTGGGAGGCCAACGACCCCGACCGGCTGGCGACGGTGCTGCGCACCCTGGAGGGCGTCCAGGAGTCCTTCAACGCCGAGCAGACCGGCGGCAAGCAGGTCTCCCTCGCCGACCTGATCGTGCTGGCCGGTGCCGCGGGCGTCGAGAAGGCCGCCAAGGACGGCGGCTTCGACATCGAGGTCCCGTTCACGCCGGGCCGCGTGGACGCCGCGCAGGAGGAGACGGACACGGAGTCCTTCGCCGCGCTCGAGCCGACCGCCGACGGCTTCCGCAACTACCTGGGCAAGGGCAACCGCCTGCCCGCCGAGTTCCTGCTGCTGGACAGGGCCAACCTGCTGACGCTGAGCGCCCCCGAGATGACCGTCCTGGTCGGTGGCCTGCGGGTCCTGGGCGCCAACCACCGGCAGACGTCGCACGGCGTGTTCACCACGGCCCCCGGCACCCTGACCAACGACTTCTTCGTCAACCTGCTCGACCTGGGCACCACGTGGAAGTCGACGTCCGAGGACCAGACCGTGTTCGAGGGCCGCGACGCGGCCACCGGCGAGGTCAAGTGGACCGGCACCCGTGCCGACCTCGTGTTCGGATCGAACTCCGAGCTGCGCGCGCTCGCGGAGGTCTACGCGAGCGACGACGCCAAGGAGAAGTTCGTGAAGGACTTCGTCAAGGCGTGGGACAAGGTCATGAACCTCGACCGGTTCGACCTCGTCTGATCCCCTCGTCCCGCTGATCCGGGCCGGCCCTTCGGGGCCGGCCCTTCGGGGCCGGCCCGGACGTGTGCCGCCCCCGGGATGCGCGCGGTCCGTCGTGCCACCAGGGTGGAAGGGAGCCGACCGCCACCGAAGGAGGCGCTGGACATGGGCAAGGGCACCGGCCGCGGCAGGGATCTCCACAAGGGCGACGAGGTCGCCTGGAGCAGCCACGGCAGCGAGACGACGGGCAAGGTCGAGAAAAAGATCACCGAGCGTACCGAGGCGGCCGGACGCACGGTCGCCGCCTCGGAGGAGGAACCGCAGTACGAGGTGCGCAGCGAGAAGTCGGGCAAGCCGGCGGTCCACAAGCCCTCCGCGCTCAAGAAGAAGAAGTGAGCGCCGTGGAACCGGACCGCAAGGACGACACCTGGGACGAGTTCCGCGAGCTGGTCAACATGAAGCCGGCCGACCTCGAGAAGTGGCTCGGCACGGAGGAGTCCCGCAGCGCGGGCCAGCACGCGGACGGCGGCGAGTCGACCGGTCACGCGTCCGGCCGCCGCATCGTCGGCATCCTCCGCGCCGGGAAGAAGGACCTCTCCGACGACGACTACGAGCACATGCGCAAGGTCGTCGGCTACATCCGCCGCCACCTCGCCCAGCGCCCGTCCGGCGACGTACGCGACACCCGCTGGCGCCACTCGCTGATGAACTGGGGACACGACCCGCTCGGCGACGGCTCCTGACGCCGCCACCCGCGGGCCTCCCGGGGAAACCGCCGCACCTCCTGACCGAGGCGTCACACGCCGCCACCTGCGCACGGCCGCGCCCGCCCGGTGAACCGCCGCCCGCCGTGGTGGGGCGGCGCGGGGCGCCGCGGGTGTGACGTCGGGGAAACGGGCCATCAATGAAGGGAGCAGAGCCACTCGACGCGAGGAGTGTCCGCGTATGGGAACCGTCGTCCACGTCCCGCAGACCCGGGACATGATCGGAGAGGAACTCTCCGGAGACGAGGCGTTCGCCGCGCTGCGGCACTACGGGGGCCTGCGGCTGCTGACCGACTCCTTCGCCCGCTTCCGCTACGCGGACGGCTTCTCCAACGCGCGGGCGCTCGCCTTCCAAGTCGTCCTCGGCCTGGTGCCGTTCACCGTGGCGCTGGTCGGCCTGGCGACCTCCGTGCACACCGAGGGCGTGGGCCGGGTCATCGAGCTCACCCTCGGCCGGATCGTGCCCGGCGCCAGTGCCGACATCGTCGAGGACGCCTTCGAGGGGACCCGGCGCAGCGCCCACGACGACGTCGGGAGCGCGCTGGCGCTCTGGCTCGGCCTGGGCTTCGCCCTGCTGAACCTCGCCTCCGCCATGGGCCAGATCGAGCGGGGCGCCAACCGCATCTACGGGATCGAACGAGACCGCCCCTTCCCCCGCAAGTACGGCAGGGCCGTCCTCCTCGCGCTCACCGCGGGCCTGCCGCTGGTCCTCGGGTTCGTCGTGCTCGTCGCCGGCGACGCGGTGGGCGACGCGGTGGTCCGGGTGGCCGGGGGATCCGGTGGCGCGAGGTGGTGGACCGTGCTGCAGCTGCCGGTGGGACTGGCGCTGGCGTGGGTCGCCTCGGCGGTGATCTTCCGCTGGTCGCCCCGGCGTACCCAGCCCGGCTACACCTGGCTGGCCTTCGGTTCGGCCGTGCACCTCCTGCTGTGGGTCGCGGCGACGTGGCTGCTCGCCCTGTACGTCGAGGGCAGCGGGGCGTTCGGCGCCCTGTACGGGCCGCTCACCGCCTTCGTCGCGCTGCTGCTGTGGGCCTACCTCACCGCCGTCGCCCTCTTCCTCGGCATCGCCTTCGCGGCCCAGCTCGAAGCGGCGCGCGCCGGCATCGACGCGGCGGTCCGCCCGGACCCGGGACCGGGCGCCTGACCTGCCGGGACGAACACGCCGGCCCGAAATTGGGCGTGGCGCCTGCGCGTTGTCGGTGTGAGGTTGCACAATGATCGGAAAAGGAGATCAACTCCGGCGCCGCGCTGGGTAGACGGTCTCGTATCCCGGCTCCGGAAAGGTCCTGCTGATGCTCGCCACCGTCGACCGCCCCCACACCCTCGTCGCCCTGCCGACCGCGCGCCGCCGACCGGACCACCGTCGCGGCGGACCGATAACGACCGAGTTCCCGGCCGTCCCCTCCCGGCCGCGCACCCCGGCCGACACCACCAGCACCGACGTGCTGCGTATCATCTCCGACCCGCGCACTCCCACGTACGTCACCGAGTACGCCAACGGCCGCCGCAGGTACAGCTACTGGCGCCCGCTCGACTCGACCACCGGCGCGGGGGGCTGCTACGCCGCCCTGCCCACCGCCGAATGCGACGCGCTGCACGCGGCCGGGCGGATCACCCTGGGCGAGCCCGTCGTGGACCCCAACCGCACGACGTACCGCGTCCGCCCCGCCACCCGCTCCGGTCAGGCGACCCGCTCCGGTCAGGCCGCCCGCGCCCAGTCGGCCGCCCGCCCCGAGCCGGCCACCCGCGTCCGGCCCGAGCCGGCCCGCCCGGTACGGGAGCGCGCCCGCGTGGCCTGACCGGGGCGGGGCGGCGGCGCCGTGGTCAGGCCGTACCGCAGAGGCGTGCCCGTGCCCTCATCCGTGTCCTGCTGCCGACAGATGCGGCAGTGCGGTCGCACGTCGTGCGAAGGTTTCGCTCGTCACGCCCTGGACGGACAGGGTGTTTTGAGGCAGGGCCCTCGGCGTCAGAGCAGATCGCATGCGGCTTCCGGCTTTCGACAGGGGTTCGAAAGAGTCAATCTCGAACGGGCCCGCCGGTGTTATTGTCATGTCCCTGAAGGCATTCCCGGCCTGGGGGCGCTCCCACCTCCCTCTGGAGGTACCGGTGCGCTTCCCCCGACACCGGGCCCGGGCCTGGGCGGCCGCGGTCTTCGCGGTTGCCGTGAGCCTGGCCGTCGCGGCTCTCTTCCCGCAGCCGGGCACCACCGACACCCTCGTTCCCGTCGCGGCGGAACCCGGTGTCGAGGACGACGGCGCCGACTGCGCCGCTTCCGGCACCGGACCCCTCACCTCATGACGCTCGCGTCGGGGCAGTCCCTCAGCGGCCTTTGGAACGGCCGGAACACCGGGACGGGGGGAGCGGTCACGGTGCGCAACAACGACTGGAACGGCGCCGTCGCACCGGGCACCACGACCACCTTCGGCTTCACGGCCACCGGCAGCTCCTCGACGGCGCCGTCCACGCTCACCCGCACCGGCTCCTGAACCGCCACCGCCCGGCTGCCGCGCCCCGGGACGCGGCAGCCGGGCGGTCAGCCGGGCGGTACGAAGGCGCCCGCGTCAGGCGATGGACGCCGAAACGACGGCGGACACCGCGAGGTTGCAGGAAGCCGTCACCCAGACCGCCGGGTGGGGTTCGGGATCGACCAGCGTGGCACCCAGCCGCCCCGGGGTGATGAGGTCCACCACCAGGAACGCCACGGCCATCATCACCAGACCCAGCACGCCGAACGCTGCGGTCGACGCCAGCCCCTTGCCGAAGTCCTCGTACGTGGTCCAGATCGACGTGAACACGATCCCGCCGATGCCGAGCAGCGAGGAGCTCAGCACCACCGCGGCGTTGCGGTTGCGCTCCTGCCAGATCTGCCGGCCGAGCTTTCCGGGCGTCAGCACGTCGACCAGGACGATGCCGAGGACCAGCAGGACCAGTCCGAGTGCGCCGTAGGCGGTGGCCCGGCCGAGTCCGTTGACGATGTCGCTCATGGGGGTGCCGGCTCCGTAGCGTGAGAGATCGTGAATGATCGCGGTCAAGGGCGAGCAAAATGTAGCGCACCCGTTCGGCGCCCTTCGGTCCGGTGCCCCGTCATGCCGTCCGGCCGCACGGTGATTCCGCGCACGAACTCGACCGCCTCGGCCCGGGTGCCGGGCGCCCGCTCCTTCGCCACGGTGTACGGGCCGGTGTCCTCGGAGGCGGCCGGGGACGACGGGCCGGGACCCGGTTCACCGGCCGTGGTCCTCCCTCCCCCGGACGGCTTCGGGGCGCGGGCCCCCTCCTCCGTCCCGGTGCACCCCACCAGCAGCAGCGTCCTCGCCACCGTGGCCACGACCGGTCTGTGCGCGACCATGTTCCGCCCTCGCTCCCCGACGGCCGGACTCCTAGCGAGCAGTGTGACGCACGGTGCGGCGGACGGGTGGCAACTCGACTGCATGCAAGGGCACTTGGTCGATGTCGTCGTCAAGGAGTCATGCCCGCGCGCATCCGGGGCATCAGAAGGCCACCGGACGGACCGAGAAGGGGGACCAGCCATGAGCAGGGGCAGCCGCACTCTCATCGCCATGTACGTCGCCGTCGCCCTCTGGCTCTCCTTCTGCACCGTGCGCACCTGGGGCGCCGTCCCCCTCTGGACCACCCTCGCGATGGCGGTCGCCTCGCTCGCCCCGGTGATCGGAGTCGTGCGGGAGACCGTCATCGCCGACGAACGGCGCACCGTCGCCGCCCTGCGGGAACGCGAGGGCCGCCGGGCGGCGCGGCGCGACGCGACGGCCGCCGCGCTCGCGCAGGCGGAGGTGGAGGCCGCCTGCTGCGAACGCTGGTGGACGTCGTGCGCGACCGAGCACGACCCGGGCTGCGCGCACCGGACCTCGTGGGGCACGACGGCGTGAACGGGGGTCCGGGCGCGGCCCGGGTGCACGCTGGTGATTCCTGGTCCGTACCAGGTACTTGACGCCCTCTTATCTCACTCCTTGAATCAAGTGGTTGCACCTTCACCCCCACACCCTCGGTCGGCGCACCCGTACATCCGGGTCGCCGTACGGAAAGGGAGAGCCATGTCCTCTCCGCGCAGACTCCGCAGATGGCTGGTCGCCGCCGTGTCCGCCGCACTGGTCGCGTCCGGCGCGGCAGGGACCGCGAAGGCGGAACCGGCCGATGTCACCGCCGCGGCGGCCGTGACGTTCTCGGACACCTTCGACGGGCCCGCCGGCGCGGCGGTCGACTCCTCGAAGTGGCAGATCGAGACCGGCGACAACGTCAACAACCACGAGCGGCAGTACTACACGTCCGGCAACAAGAACGCCGCCCTGGACGGCCAGGGCCACCTGGTCATCACGGCCCGCAAGGAGAACCCGGCCGATTACCAGTGCTGGTACGGCACCTGCCAGTACACCTCGGCACGGCTCAACACCTCCGGCAGGTTCACCGCGCAGTACGGGCACGTCGAGGCGCGGATGAAGATACCGCGCGGGCAGGGCATGTGGCCCGCGTTCTGGATGCTGGGCACGCCGGTCGACTGGCCGGACTCGGGCGAGATCGACATCATGGAGAACGTCGGCTTCGAACCCTCCACGGTGCACGGCACGATCCACGGCCCCGGCTACTCCGGCTCCGGCGGCATCGGCGCCGGCTACACGCTGCCGGGCGGCCAGGCCTTCGCGGACGCCTTCCACACCTTCGCCGTCGACTGGGCACCGGACTCGATCACCTGGTCCGTCGACGGCAACGTCTACCAGCGGCGCACCCCCGCCGACCTCGGCGGCAGGCAGTGGGTGTTCAACAAGCCGTACTTCCTGATCCTGAACCTGGCGGTGGGCGGCTACTGGCCCGGGGACCCGGACGGCTCCACCGTCTTCCCGCAGCGACTCGTGGTGGACCACGTGTCGGTGACGACCGGTGACTCCCCGGCCGGCGGCGCGATCCGCGGCCTGGCCGGCAAGTGCGTCGACGTCGCCGGGGCCAACACCGCCAACGGCACCCCCGTACAGCTCTACGACTGCAACGGCACCTCCGCGCAGAACTGGACCGTGGGCTCCGACGGCACGGTCCGCGCCCTCGGCAAGTGCCTGGACGTCGCCTCGGGCGGCACCGCCGACGGCACGCCGGTCCAGTTGTGGGACTGCAACGGCACCGCCGCCCAGAGATGGGTCGTCACCGCCGCCCGCGACATCGTCAACCCGCAGGCCGACAAGTGCCTGGACGTGACCGGCAACAACTCCGCCAACGGCACCCGCCTGCAGATCTGGACCTGTACGGGCGCCGCCAACCAGAAGTGGGCGGTCGGCTGAACCCCCGCGGAGGGCCGGACACACCGCCGCCCCGGACCGACCGGTCCGGGGCGGCGGGTGCGTTTCAGCCGTTCACCGTCGGGCTTCGGCGGACGTGAACCACGGGTAGCCGGGTACACCGGGACCCCAGGCGCCGGGGCGACCGCCCGCGTCCTTCGTCACGAAGACGCTCGGCTCGGACGCGGTCACACCGCCGCCGGCCGAACGCGCCGTGACGAACCACGCGTGGGCCGTGCCCGGCCTGAGGTTCTTCCAGGTCACCGAGGCGACCTCACCGGAATCGACCCTGTCCCTGCCGATGACGCGCACCGGGTCGTACAGCGCCAGCGAGTCCGTCCTGAACGACGTGGTGCGGGTGCTGAGGTCCACCGGCAGCACCATGTTGTCCTCGGTGCCGTCGTAGCGGTGGTCCGCGTCGTACTCGGTGGCGCCGAACTCGTCGAGCAGCGGCGAGTAGGTGTCCACGGTCAGCTCGGCCCGGTCGACGTCGAACTGCAGCATCCGGAAGAAGCTCGAACCGAACCGGAGCTGGTCGTCGGGCCGGTAGCCGCCCACTTCGGTGAGCCCGAGCCGGTCGGCGGACACGGTGTAGAACTGGTAGTCCGCGAGCAGCTCGACGACGCCGTGGGAGACCTCGCCCACCTTCGGCTTCACGTTGGTGCCCACGCCGTGCTCGTGACCGGCGAGGATCAGGAACACGTTCGGGTTGTCCTGCACCACCGTCCTGTACAGCATCGACCCGTCGGGCGCGGAGAACGGGGCGCCGCGCCCGTCGGGGCTGCTGCTCGGCGCCAGGTAGTCGTGCGAGAGCAGGATGCCGTTGCGGTCGGGATAGCGGGCGAAGACCGAGGCGGCCCATGCGGCCTCCTCCTTCGTCACCCCGTACGACAGGCCCACCACCACGAACTCGGCACCGCCGGCGGAGAACAGGTCGTAGTGGTTCTGGTTGTCACCCGGCCGCCAGGGACCGCCGTACTCGGCGTGCCGCCAGCCCTCGGACAGCGCCCGGTAGCGGTCCGGCCCGTAGTACTGGTTGTAGAGCGCGTCCGGTCCGTTCTCGGTGCCCGACCGGTTGTCGTGGTTGCCCGCGATCACACCGTTGGGGACCCCGGCGTCGTCGAGGATCCGCTGCTGCTTCGAGGACACCTCCATCTCGCCCACGACCTGCCGCCGGGTGGCCTCGTCGGCGGGCTTGCGGATGTTGTTCTCGATGATGTCGCCGGTGTGGGCCACGTACGAGATCTTCCGCTCGTCCTTGTTGGCGGCGATCCAGCGCGTGACGTCCCCGTACGCCTTCTCCCACACCGCGCGTTCCGCGGCCGTCTCCTGCTCCACCGCACCCTCGGAGAGGTACTGCGTGTCGGTGAAGTGGACGATCGAGAAGTCGTACGCGTCGGGGTCGGCGAACCGGTCCGGGTCACCGGCGTCGATGTCGTCGGCGAACGGGTCCTCGCCGGTCACCATGACGTGGACCCGCTGCCGGTCGACGTACGCGCGGTCGACGACCGCCGTCAGCACGGTGTCGCCGTCGGCGGCGCCCCGGGCGCTGGTCAGGACGTCCCACCGCTTCGCCGCGGTGTTCCACACGCGCAGCGCGGCGAGCCGCTCGGGGTCGATGACCCCCTCCCAGCGCAGCACCGGCGCGTCGGCACGGCCCTTCACCGGGACGTCGAAGCGCTGGTAGGTGACCTCCTGGGCGGCGGGTGCGTCGAGGGTCCTGCCGTCGGCGGGCGCGAGACCGGCGGCCTTCACCCGGCGCTCGCCCGGCACCCGCAGCGTCGTGGGGACGGAGTCCGCGGTGCCCTCGTACACCCGCCGCGGCGTGAGGATCTCGGCCTCGGAGAACGTGGCGCTCACCGTGCCCCCGTCGGGCTCGGCCACCTCGGCCGACAGCCGGACACTGCGGCCCGCGTCGGTCGTGCCGGCCTTCGGGGTGAGGCCGGCCGGGGTGTCCGGGATGCCGGCGGAGGTGAACCTCACCTCGCGGGTGCCGGTGTTGCCGAGGCTGTCGGTGCCGGACACCGACAGGGTGTGCGCGCCGGCGGACAGGCCCGGACCCACGGCCGTGCCGGGCTCGACCGGCTTCCCGTCGAGCCTCACCTCCGGGCCGTCGACCACGCCGGACGCGTCCTCCAGCCGTACGTCGAGCACGACCGACGCGGTGATCCGCTGCCCGGCGGCCGGGACGCTGGTGGTGACCCGGGGTGCCGAGTTGTCGGTGACCAGCGTGCGCGTGGCCTTCTCGCCGGACCGGGAGACCGCGGCCAGGGTGTGCTCGCCGTCGTCGATCCGCCGGGTGTCGAGGTCGGCGCGGAGCCCCTGTGCGGGGCCCTCGACGAAGAACTCGAGGTCGATCTCGGTCAGCGGGTTGACGTTGTCCCCGCAGTCGCCGTCGCCCAGGCTGTACGAGCCCTTGATCATCCGCCCGGTGGCGGTGCCGCTCGCCGGGGTGAGGGTGATGCCGGAGACGGCGAAGTCGTCGCGGTTCTCCCCGCACGAGGTGGGATACGTGCCGGCGACGAGGTCGACGGTGTTCCAGCCGGGCTCCAGCCACTCGTTGGGGAAGGCCAGGTCGACGTGCTGTCCGGCGAAGTCGCTCTCCAGCACCTGCTTGCGGCCGTTCACCAGGACGTGGTTCCCGTAGCGGGCCTCGATCGCGTTGGTGCCCACGGTGAAGCCGAGGGTCGCGGTCCCGGCGCCGAGGGTGTCACTGACGTGCACGGCCGGGGCGTCGATCGAGTAGTGCAGCTCGACCTCCCGCAGGCGGGTGTCACCGCTGCCGCAGGAACCGTCGCCCAGGGCGTAGGAGTCCGCGACGTCCCGGCCCGTGACGGTGGCGCCGTCCAGGGCGAGTTCGAGGTGCGCGATGTCGAAGTCGTCGCGGTTGTCGCCGCAGCCGTCCCGGTACGCGCCGGTGACCACCTTGACGGTGTTGTCGCCCGGCACCAGGTGACGGGCCGGGACCGTGATCTCCGTCCGCTGGCTCGCCCAGGTGCCGCCCAGGTCGATCCGCTTGCCGTTGACCAGCAGGTGGTTGTCGTACTTGTCGTCGATCGAGTTCGACCCGACGTCGAAGGAGAAGACGGCCGCGCCGTTGCCGAGGTGCGCCTCGGTGACGGGCGCCGCCCCGTCCACGGTCAGCGACTCGACGCCGCCGTCGGTCCCGGCCGGGAGGCTCGCGGACACCGTCCGCGGACCGGCCACCAGCGTGCCGTCCTCGGGCAGCAACCGGGGCGCGCCCGCGGGCGCGTTGTTGACGGTCACGTCGTTCTCGACCGTCTTGCCCGACGCGGTGGTCGCACTGAGGACGTGCGTGCCGTTGCCGAGCTCCGTGGTGTCCAGATCGGCGCGCAGTCCGGTGGTGCCCTGCGGGTCGCCCAGGACGAAGAAGGTGAGGGTCGCCCTCGTCCGCAGGGTGGGGTTGGTGCCGCAACTGCCGTCGCCGAACGAGTAGGTGTACTCGTTCTCCTCGCCGTCGGCCCTCTCGCCGAGGAGCTCCAGGGTGATGTCCGAGAGCACGAAGTCGTCGTGGTTGGTGCCGCACGAGCTCTCGACCGCACCGGCGACGATCTCGATCGTGTTCTCGCCCTTGACCAGGTGCTGGTTCGGTATCCCGATCGTGCCCCGCTCGTTGGCGAGGTCGCCGATGTCGGCCCGGTGGCCGCCGTTGACCACGATGTGGTTGCGGTAACGGGCCTCCGTCGAGTTCGAGCCCACGTCGAAGGTGAGCCGGGACACCCCGACCGTCCGCTCCGCGTCGACCTCCTTCCCGTCGACCGCCAGCTTCGCCACGGAGTCACCGGCGAGCGTCGGTGTGGCCGCGACGTGCTCGGTGCCCTCCAGATAGGTCCCGTCACGGGGGACCAGCGTCGGCAGGCTGGTCCCCTCCGCCGAACCGGCCCGCTCCGCGGGCCGCTCGGGGCCGGCCTGGGCCGCCGTCGTGGTCCCGCCCACCAGGAGCAGCGCCGCGAGCGCCACTCCCGTGAGACGCCGCGCCCCGGACCCGCCGCCCGGCCGTCTTCGCCGCTGTCCCGTCCGCATCAGCAGCCGCCCTCCCTGATCGCCGCACGATGAAGGGCACACCGGCTGATGCGGGCATGCCCATGGCGCATCCTGGGCGGCGCGGATGAACGCGGGGGGAGCGGCCGTGAACGATCAGGGAAAGGAGGTCTCCGGTCCGGTCAGCGCCTGAACGCCCAGGCGGGCCTCGGCTCCACCGCCCAGCGGAAGACCCGGCGCACCGGCGGTGCGCACAACGCCGTCACGACCACGGCGGCGACCAGGGTGACCGTGACCTCGCCGAGCGGACGGTACAGCCACTCCGGGTCGTACCAGCCCCAGTACTTGCTGACCTGCGCGACGAAACCGTGCAGCAGATAGCCGTACATCGTGGCCGCGCCCAGCCCCGTGAACCAGGTCCGCCGACCCGGCACCCAGGCGAGGAAGCAGGCGACGAGGAGCAGCGAGCAGCCGAACAGGACCAGGGTCACGGCGGGGCCGTACCAGGCCGGGGCGGACAGTTCCTGGGCGCTGTCACGGTGGTAGAGCCAGGCGGACGTCACCCGCGGGACCGCCCAGTACGCCACGGCCAGCGCGCCGGCGAACACCGGTACGGCCAGCATCCGCACCCGGCGGCGGCGCACCGCCCGGAAGTGCTCGGGCCGCAGGACGAGACCGAGCACGAAGTACGGCAGGAACTGCAGGGTGCGCTGCAGGTCGAGGTCCTCGCCGAGCGACGGGGAGACCGTCGCCAGCATGGCGACGACGAGCGCGACGGGAACCGGCCACCGCACGAGCTTCCACAGCGGCGTGGTGAGCCGCCACACGAACAACGCGGCCAGGAACCACGTCAGGTACAGCGGCTCCAGGAGCGTGACCGGCCGGTCGGGTACGCCGTCCGTCCACCGGGTGAAGAAGGTGTACGCCGTCTCGAACACGAGGTACGGCAGGGCGACGCCGGTGACCAGGCGCTTGACGCGCTCCGGACTGCCGTCGAAACCGCGCGAGTGGTAGCCCGCGAGGACGATGAACGCGGGCATGTGGAACGCGTAGACGAGCATGTACAGCGCGCTGACGGCCCGGCTGCCGTCGCGCAGCGGCTCCCAGGCGTGCCCCACCGCGACCAGCACGATCGCCAGGTACTTGGCGTTGTCGAAGAACGCGTCACGCCGCGGCGCCCGCCGGGACGCGTCGTCCTGTCCGGCGGGCGCCTGCGGCCGCTCCGTCCCGCTCGCGCCGGCCGTGCGGGCCGGCTGGGGCGCGGGGGCGTTCCCGGTACGGGGTGTGGCGGCAGAGATGCGGGGCGACGACATCCCAGCCGCCTCACCCGTTCTGCGGGCGGCCAAACCTGTGATCTGTTCGGCCGCTGCCCGGGTGCCGTGACCGCCGCCGGAGGACGGCGTCATGGAGACCGGGCCGCCGAGCACGCTCCTGCGGCTGAACCGCGGGCTGTTCCTCTCGTGCGTGTGAGCTTCCCCGGACCGGGATTCCTGGTGCGTCGGTGTCGGGTCGGACCGGGAGTCCTGGTGCCGTCAGTGCCGAGTCGGGCCGTCGGAGTGTCGACGGTTTCGGCTTTGCTTTTCTTTTGCCGTCCGGGAACATGGGCGCGGCCGCGTCCGTTTGACCGGACGGACCGTGACAGCGACAGAAGAGGTGGCACCAAGTGGCGATGTTTGACCGGCTCAAGGAACAGGCCAGGGCCCTCCAGCAGTCCCAGGGCGCACGGGCGGGAGGCGGACAGCAGCACGGGCACGGTTCCTCCTCGGGCGGCGGTTCCAAGGCCCAGCTGATGGGGCTGTTCAAGTCCCAGCTCGCGTCGGCCAAGGCGGAGCTCAAGAGCGGCGCCTACCGGGACGCCAGCATGGCGATGTGCGCGCTGGTCGCCGCGGCCGACGGACGCGTCGACCCGGCCGAGCGGCAGCGCGTGGAGGAACTGATCGTCTCCAACGAGGTGCTGCAGAACTTCCCGGCGGACCAGCTCCGCAAGCGGTTCAACGAGCACGTGGACCGGCTCACGGCCAACTTCGAGCTGGGCAAGGCCCGGGCGCTGGAGGACATCGCCAAGGCGGCGAAGAAGCCGGCCGAGGCCCGGGCCGTCGTCCAGACCGGCATGGTCGTCGCCGGGGCCGACGGCAGCTTCGAGCCGGCCGAGCAGTACGCCGTGCGCGACGCCTGCTCGGCCCTCGGCCTGTCACCGGCGGAGTTCGGTATCTGACGGAGGCTCGGACAGACCGGCGCCCGGTGCCGGGTCGACGGTGTGACCGAGCAGGTGCAGCGGTGCCGCCGTGACCCCGGCCTCCTCCACGGCGTCCCAGTGGGCCCGCGCCACCGCCGCGTCCACCAGGCCGTGCACCAGCGGCAGCCGGTCGTCCGAGGCGCGCAGCAGGGACTCGGTGCGGCAGGAGGCCAGGGTTCCCTCGATCCAGGGCTGGGCGAGGTAGCCGGCCGCCGCCGCGGCCGGGAGGTCGGCGGCGACCTCCCGGCCGGTGTGGCCGACGTGCAGCAGCCCGCCGCCCACGACCAGGACGTCGTTCCGTTCCCGCATACGGGCCAGGGCCCGTCCGGTGTCGAAGCAGTGCGGGAAGGAGTCGTCGACCACGACGGCACCGGGCCGCAGCCGGTCGACGTCGAGCACCGCCGTCGCCCCGCTCACCGCCGTCACCAGCAGGTCCGCGGCGTGCACGGCGTCCGGCAGCATCCGCTGCGCCTCGACGACCTCCACCTCGCCGGCCAGCCCGCGCTCCCGCAGCCGACGGCCGAGTTCCCGCAGCCGTGGTCCGCTGCCGCGCACGTCGCACAGCAGCAGACGCCGGGGCGGGCGGGCGGCCAGCGACAGCAGCAGCTCGAGCGAGGACGCACCGATCGAACCCAGCCCGGCGAACGCCACCTCCAGGTCCGCGAGGTCCCGGCCGGTCGCGTCCAGCGCCGCGTGCACCGTCTTGACCACCGACACCACCGTCGCCGCGTGCCCCGTCGTCACCGCCGACGGGTACTGCCGGTGCCGCAGCACGTCGAAGCCGTATCCGGTCAGCGACGGGATCATCCCGGCGAGGGACACACAGCGCGCGCCCAGGGAGGCGGCCAGCGACACCGCGCGAGCGGTGTGGTCCACCAGAGAGGCCCCCCGCCCGAGTTCGTCGGCGAACAGCGGCACGCACACGAAACCCGACCGGCCCAGCGGCGTGCGCACCGTCTCCAGCAGCCTCGGCCCGCCGTCGGGGAACAGCAGGTCGCGCACCTCGGCCCGGGGCAGCGCCGCCTCGGGCAGGCCGGCCAGTCGTGCGAGGTGCTCCGGCGCCGGCAGGTAGCCGACGAGAGCCGCGTCCATCGTCCCCCGCCGCTTCCTCGGCGGGGGCACCACGATCCGGCGGTTCCCGGCCGCCCGCACCAGACGGGCGCGCACCGAGCGGACGAAGCCGTCGAGCGCGGCCGGGGAGAACGCGGCGGCGCTGCCCCGGACCGTGACCCGCAGCCCGTCACCGTCCGGCCGTACCGCCATGAACAGGTCCGTCGCCGACGACGGCGGCAGGAACACGCTGTCCGCCGCCTCCCACGACACCCGCAGCGCGCCGTCGCCCCGCGGGGCCAGCGCGGCGAAGTCGAGGTAGGTGAAGAAGAACTGCGACGTCACGGGCAGACCGTCGGCGCGCCGGGGAACGACGTCCTCGTGGGCGCGCGCCTCCTCCGCCTCCGCCACGATCCGGCGCAGCGCGTCACCGGACTCCCCGTCCGTCAGGGGCGCGTCGGCCGCACCGGCCGGTCGCACGGGTACGGCGCCGGCGAACGGCCCGAAGATCCGGTGCGCGTCGGGCAGCGCACCGTCCCGACCGCTGACCGCCAGGCCCACGACCAGATCCGGCCGGCCCGTCACCACCGTCAGCTCCTGGTAGTAGGCGGTCAGCAGCGGGGCGTACAGCGTGGTCCGCGCGGCCGAGGCGACCTCGCGCAGGGCGGCCGTCAGTGTCGCGTCGAGCGTGAACCCGGCCGACTCGAAACGGTGGTCGCCGCTCACGGCGGCGGTGCGCAGCACCGGCGGCCGGTACGGGGCGTTCAGCCGGCCGGCCCGGGCCCGGTGTTCCGCCGTGGCCGGTGCGCCGGCGCCGGACCCGGCCGCCGCCAGGGCGTGGTCGCGGAAGCCGGCCCGCGGCGCGGGCGGTGCGGGCACGGCACCTTCCGCCAACCGGTCGTACACCTCGGTGAGTTCCCGTATCAGCAGTGCCGAGCTGTAGCCGTCGCCGATGAGATGGTGCGCGTGCACCAGCAGGACGTGCTCCCGCGGTTCCAGGGTGAGCACCCGGAGGCGTATCAACGGCCACGCCCAGGGTTCCAGGCGTCGCTCCGCCTCGGTCGCGGACCGCTCGTCCACCTCGGCGGGCCCGGCGACCGTCTCGAAGTCGACCGGCAGCCGCAGCGACCGGGGCAGCTCCTGCTGAACGGGCGGCCGGGCACCGGCGGGAAAGACGGTGCGCAGCATGCCGTGGCGCTCCACCAGCACGTCCACCGCCCGCTGGAAGAGGTCCGTGTCCAGCGGCCCGGACAGCCGGAGCCGCGCCAGCCACGTTCCGCCGCCCGGCGAGAGCGCCTCGGCGAGGAGGAATCCGCGCTGACCGGGAGTGACCGGGAACGGACCGGGGTCCTGGTCACCGGCCGGAACGGGCGCGGCGCCCCCGGCCTCGGAGTCCCCTCCCGCAGCGGCGCCCCCGGTTCCGGAGTCCCCTTCCGCGGCGGCGTCCCCAGCCTCGAATTCCCCTTCCGCGGCCGCGTCCAGGGCCTCGGAAGCCCCATCCGCGGCGGCGTCCACGGCCTCCGCCAGCGCGGCGAGGGTGCGGTGACGGTAGATCACGGTCGGCCGGGGCAGCGGCCCCGCCCGCTCCGCGAGCCGGGCGAACACCTGCAGGACGAGCAGTGAATCGCCGCCCCGTTCGAAGAAGTCGTCCTCCCGGCACACGTCGGTCACCCGCAGCACGTCGCACCAGATCGCCGCCAGCCGGCGTTCGGTCGCCGTGGCCGGGGGAGTCCTCCCGTCACCGGACGACGCGTCCGGACCGCCGGAGGCGGCCTCGGCGCCCGTCGTCAGCAGCGCCGAACGGTCCACCTTGCCGGTTCCGGTCAGCGGCAGCGCGTCGACGCACGTGATCCGCGCCGGAACCATGTACGACGGCAGCAGCCCGGCCACATGCCGGCGCACCTCACCCGCGACCGGCGGTTCGGCCCCCGTCCGGGTGGTGACGAAGGCGAGCAGCCGCCCCTCGTGCGCGAGCACCACGGCCCGCCCGACACCGGGACAGGTCTGCAGCGCCGCCTCCACCTCTCCCGGCTCCACCCGGTTCCCGCGGATCTTCACCTGGTCGTCGAGCCGCCCCAGGAACTCCAGGACGCCGTCCGCCGACCGGCGCACCCGGTCCCCGCTGCGGTACCAGCGCCGCCCCCCGCGCATCGTGAACGCCCGCGCGGTCAGCTCCGGTTCGCCCAGATAGCCGGTGGTCAGACCGACGCCCGCGATGAGCAGTTCCCCGGCCTCGCCCGCGCCGCACACGGCACCGTCGGCGTCGACCACCTCCAGCAGGGCACCGGCCGCGGGCCGCCCGATCGGCAGCCGCCGTACCTCGTCGCCCGGGCGCGCCCCGATGATGTGGCAGGTGGCGTTGACGGTCGCCTCGGTCGGCCCGTACAGATTCGCGATGCGCGTGCCGCCGCCGAACAGGTCGAACCAGCGCCGCACATGCTCCACGGGCAGCGCCTCACCGCCGACGTGCACCCAGCGCAGCGCCGACAGGTCCACGGGTGCCACGCCCCGCGCCGCCCGTACCTCGGCGGCGGACAGCAGCTGCTCCCACAGCGTCGGAACGGAACTCCACACGGTCACCCGCGCCCGCTCCACGTGCGCCAGCAGCAGCTCGGGATCGCGCAGCAGGTGCCTGGGCACGGTCACCACGGTGCCGCCCACCATCAGCGGCGCGAGCAACTGGCGCACCGAGGCGTCGAAGCACGGCGACGCGGTCTGCGCGAGACGGTCGCCGGGGCCGTAGCCGAAGGTGTCGACGGCCCAGTCGAGGTAGTTCTCCATCGCCCGGTGGGAGACCGGCACCCCCTTCGGGCGTCCCGTCGACCCGGAGGTGAAGATGACGTACGCGACCGCCCCGGGGTCCGGCGCGACGGCGACGGGGCGGCCGTCGTCGGCGGGCGGGGCGTCGGCGGGCGGGGCGTCGGCCGCCACCGTCCGTACGCCGGTCAGGGCCTGGGCGAGGCGCAGGGTGGGGGAGTGGCACACCACCGTGGAGGCGCCCGTACGGGTCAGCTGATCGGCCAGCCGCGCCCGGGGGTGCTCCGGATCCATCGGGACCCAGCCGGCCCCGGCCCGCAGGATGCCCACCACACCCACCACCGTGTCCGCGCCCTGCTCGGTGAGCAGCCCGACCAGGTCGCCCGGACGGACGCCGTCGGCACGCAGCCGTGCCGCGAGCGCGGCGGAGGCGCGGTCGAGCGCCCCGTAGGTGAGGGACGCGTCCCCGGCGTCGACGGCGATCGCGCCGGAGCGCGTACGGAACCGGTCGAGCAGCCGGGTGACCAGGGGAACGTGTCCGTCGGGCCGGGGGGACGGCACCGGTCCGGCGGGAGTGCGCGAGGCGGCCGCCAGCTCCCCGCGGAACTCCCGGTCCAGACGGGCCACGGTGGCCCGCTCGAACAGCGGCGCCGGGAAGTTCCACGACACGCGCAGCACCGGACCGTCCGCCCAGCACAGCAGGGACAGCCGGGTCGTCGCCGACCCGGTGCCGGCCGCGGTCGCCCCCACCTCCACCGGGCAGCCGGGGGCCGCCGCGGCCGGGAACCGGGCGAAGCTGAAGCCCGCCGGGCTCACCGTGCGGGGGCCGGCACCGTCGCCGGGCAGCATGCCGGCCAGGTCCAGGCTGCTCACCCCGGCGTGCCGCTCGCTCTCCAGCCACCGGCGGCGCAACCGCTCCGCCAGCGCCACGACCGGCTCCCCGTCGTCCACCTCGCACAGCAGCGGCAGGGTGTCGGCGAGCGGACCGACGAGCCGCTCCACCCCCTCGAAGCGGTCGTCGCGGCCCGCCCTGGCCACGTTCACGGCGACGTCCCGGCGCCCCGTCCACCGCGCGAGGCAGCGCACGTACGCGGCGAGGAGCAGATGGAACAGGGACACGCCGTGCGCGGCGGCGAGCCGTTCGAGACCGGCACTCGACTCCGCGTCGAACGCGCCGTGGTGCTGCACGATCGGGCCGGTCGCGGGAGCGTCGGGATCACCGTCGTAGGGCAGCCGCAGGGGCGCGCCGCGCGCGGCGAGACGCTCCGCCCAGTAACGCCGGACGGCGTCCGGCACGCCGGAGCGCCGCGTACTCGCCGCGTACCGCGCGAAGTCCGGTGCGGGAAGCGCCTGTTGCGGTGCGGGCTCGCCGTGCCACAGCGCGGTGTACGCGGCCCACAGTTCCTCGGCGAGGACGTTGAGGCTGTACCCGTCGGCGGCCGCGTGGTGCACGACCAGCAGCAGATGGGCGAGCTCCGGCTCCTGGCGGAGCAGCACGGCACGCACCGGCGGACCCGCCGTCAGGTCGAAGGGCCGGTTGCACACGGCGGACTCGATACCGGCCACGTCCTCGGCGGCGCAGTCCAGCACCTCGTACCAGTCCGCCACCGGAACCGGCGCCGCCACCCGCTGCGCCGGCCGGGCGCCCGAGGTGTCCACCCGCAGCCGCAGCATGCCGTGCCGTTCCGCCAGGTGTGCCAGCGCCCGGCCGAGGAGGCCGGTGTCGAGCGGTCCGCGGACCGTCAGCCGCAGATGACCGCGCGCCGGGACGTCCGGGTGGAGCAGGCTGCTGGTGTGCAGCGCGAGCTGGACGGGTGTCAGCGCGAAGGGCTCGCCGTCCGGGCGGTCCGGGGTCCGGTCGTCGAGGTGGGCGGCGAGTTCGCGCACGGTCCGGTGCTCGAAGAAGAGCGTGGTGGGCAGGTCCCGCCCCAGCTTCCGCTCCAGCCGCTTGACGAGGTCGACGGCGCCCAGCGAGTCCAGGCCGAGGGCCAGGAACGGCGTGTCGTCGTCGACGGCCGCCGGCGGGACCTCGAGGGACCGCGCCAGCAGCTCCCGCAGCACGGCGGCCGTACCGGGGGAGGCCGGGGTCCGCCCACTCGTCTCGTCGGCCGTACCGGGGGAGGCCGGGGTCCGCCCATCTGTCCCGTCGGCCGTGGGCGGCGGCACCGGCACGGCGGGAGGCGCCACGGGTGTCAGATCGGCGAGCACCAGCTGCGCCACGTTCGTGCCGCAGGCCGACCACAGGGCCGCCAGCGCGGGCGCCGTCGCCAGCGGACGGCCCGCGGCGGTCGCGAGACCGGCGGCGCCCCCGGCGGCGAGACCCGTCTCGCCGAACGGGCCGAGGTTCACCGACAGCCACGGGCGGCCCGCCCGCCGCTCGGCGCCGGCGAAGGAGTCGAGGAAGGCGTTCGCCGCCGCGTACGCGCCCAGGGCGCCGGCCAGGCCGGGAAGCACCGACGACACCGACGAGAACGCGACGCACACCCCGGGGCGCTGCCCGTGCCGGTCCAGCGCCCCGGCCAGCAGGACGGTGCCGAGCGTCTTCGCGCCCAGCGCGTCGACCGTCTCCCGCACGTCCGTGCCGCGCAGACTGCCGGGCCGGGCGACCCCGGCCGCGTGGAAGACGGCGTCCAGCGGGGGCAGCCCGGCGACGAGCCGTTCCACGTCGTCGGGGACGGTGAGGTCGGCCCTGACGTAGCGGGCGTCGGCGCCGAGCGCGGTGAGCTCTTCCAGCAGGCCCCGGGGCGGGTGGGACGAGCGGCCCGCCAGTACGAGGACGGGGCGGGCGCGGTCGGCGAGGTGCCGGGCCAGTGCGGAGCCGATGCCTCCGGCGCCGCCCGTGATGAGGTAGGTGCCGTCGGCGGGCAACGGGGCCGTGTCGGCCGCGTGTTCCCCGGTGCGCGGCACGACGGTCCGCACCGAGCGCTGCCCGGCCCGCCATGCGACGGCTCCCTCCGCCTGCGGCGCCGACGCCTCGGCGAGCAGTGCCCGCAGGTGCTGTTCCTCGTCGTCGAGGGAGGAGAGGTCGATCCAGTTCGCGATCACCCCCGACTCCTCGGGGACGGCCAGGGCCAGGCCGCCGAGGATCGCCTGGGCGGGGTCCGGGTGCTCCGGGCCGTGGCCCGTGACGTGTGCGTCCCGGGTCACCACCAGCAGGCGGCGGGCGCCGGTGCGGTCGAGCAGTGCGAGTGCTTCGCGTAGCGCCGTGACTGCCTGGTGCTGGTGCTGTTCCAGGTCCGGCAGCGTTTGGGGTCGGGCCGTGTCGGCGAGCAGGATCACGGTTTCCGGAGGCTCGACGTCATCCGCCCCCTGGTCGACGAGTCGGTCTGCCAGTCGGCGTACCGCTGTCGGGTCCGCACCGGTCACTACGACGCCGGGGTGCGTTGCCACGGGCCGGGGGTGGGGTTGCGCCGCTCGGCGCTCGCGAGGTGCCTCCCCCAGTGCCTGAACGGCCTGGGAGGTGCCCCCATCGCCCACCCGTGCCGCCCCGGCGGCACGACTGCCCGCGGAGGGCGTGTTCCGCCACACGATGTCGTGCAGCAAGCCCTGCGCTGCGGGTTCGGGCCAGTACCTGCGTCGTTGGTACGGGTAGGGCGGGAGCGGTATCCGTCGGTGTCCCTCGTCGAGTGCCGTACGGTCCACTGGTACGCCTCGGGTCCACAGTTGTGCCACGACCTCCAGCAACTCCCGTGCACCGAACGGTGTCGCTGGCATGGACACCATGAAGACATCGCCGTCCGCCGTGACCGTCCGGGTCGGACCGAGGTCCACGAACGTGTCGTAGCCCTCCTCCACCAGACGCGCCACCGCCCGGTCGAACCGCACCGGGCGCAGGGCGTGTTCGCGCAGGTGGTCCGGGGTCATCGGCGGCTGCCACGCGGCGGTGAGCGTGCTCATCACCGGCGTCGTGGGCGCCGTCGGCGTCAGCCCGCGCGCCGCGTCCGCCAGGGCCTGCGCCACCGGCTCCATCAGCGGGGAGTGGAAGGCGCGCGACACCCGCAACGGGCGGACCGCCGCGCCCTGTCCGGTGAGCCGCCGCGAGGCCCGGCGGACCGCGTGGGGGGTGCCGGAGATCACCAGCCGCCCCGGCCCGTTGTACGCCGCGACCGCCAGTTCACCCCCGGAGGCGTCCACCAGGGCGGCCACCTCCCGTTCCCCGGCGCCCAGTACGGCCGCCATGGCGCCCGGTGCGGTCGACCCGCCCATGAGCCGGCCACGTTCCGCCGCGAACGTGACCGCCTCGCGCAGGGACAGCGTCCCGCCCACGCAGGCGGCCGCGAGTTCGCCGACGCTGTGCCCGACGACCGCGTCGGGCCGTACGCCCCAGGCGGTCAGCTGCCGGGCGAGGGCGACCCCGTGCGCGACCAGCAGCGGCTGCGCCACCTCCGTCGCGGCCAGGTCGTCCTCGGACACGTCGCCGTCGGCGCACCAGTCCGTCAGCTCCCGCCCGCCCACCGTGCCGACGAGCGCCGACGCCTCGTCGAGCGTGGCGCGGTACACCGGTGCCGTGGCGTACAGCGCCCGGCCCGGACCCGGCCGCAGGCCGCCCTGACCGGGCAGGACGAAGACGGTCCGGGGCCGGTGCGTCACCGTCCCGGTGAGCGCGCCCCGAAGCGCCGTGGACGCCGCGGCGAGCCGTTCTGGCAGGTCGCCGTCGGCGACGAGCGCGAGACGGTGGGGCCGGTCGTCCCGCGCCGCACCGGCCGTCGCGCAGACGTCGGCCTCGTCGAGTTCCGGGTGCTCGCGCAGGTGCTCCGCGAGCCGCGACGTCCACGCCTCCAGCCCCTCCGCGCTGCCCGCCGAGAGGGTCAGCAGACGGGGGCCGCCAGCCGCCCGGCGCGCGGTGCGCACCGGCGCGGGCGGGGCCTCCTCCAGGACGGCGTGCGCGTTGGTGCCGCCGAAGCCGAAGGCGTTGACGCCCGCCCTGCGCGGCCCGTCCGACTCCCAGCCGGTCTCCCCGGTGACCAGGGCGAACCCGGACCGTTCCACCGCGGGGGAGGGCGGGGTGTGGTGCAGCGAGGCGGGCAGCCGGCCGTGGCCGAGGGCCAGGACGACCTTCACCAGCGAGGGCAGCGCGGCCGCGTTCAGCAGATGCCCGATGTTGGTCTTCACCGAGCCGAGCAGCCGGGGCCGGCCGTCCGGGCGGGGCGGGAAGGCGTGCGCGAGGGACCGCAGTTCGATCGGGTCGCCGACGGCCGTGCCCGTGCCGTGCGCCTCGACGTAGGTCACCGACGCCGGGTCGACGCCGCAGTCCTCGTACGCCCGGGTGATCACCTCCCGCTGGCGCAGCGGATTGGGCGCCAGCAGACTCAGCGACGTACCGTCGTTGTTGACGGCGGTGCCACGGACGACGGCGAGCACCGCGTCACCGTCACGGCGGGCCTCCGCCAGGCGCCGTACGACGAGTGCCGCCCCGCCCTCGCCCGGTACGAACCCGTCGGCCGCCGAGCCGAAGGCGCGGCCGCGCCCGGTCGGCGACAGGGCCTGCGCCGCCTCCAGGGACCGGTGCGCGGCCGGGGTCAGATGCAGGTTGACGCCGCCGACGACCGCGATGTCGCACTCGCCGTCCGCGAGGCTGCGCCGGGCCAGGTGCAGGGCCACCAGGCCCGAGGAGCAGGCGGTGTCCACGGCCAGCGCCGGGCCGTCCAGGTCGAGACAGTGCGCCACGCGGGCGGCGACGAGGTTCGGGAGGTTGCCGGTCAGGACGGCCTCGGCCGGCGGCGCACCGCCGGGGGCGGCCTCGGCGAGGACCTGCCGGTAGCCGCTGTCGCCGACGGCGGCGAAGACGCCGATCCGCAGGCCGTGGCGGCGCGGCCCGGCGTATCCGGCGCGTTCCAGTGCCTCGTGGGCGAGTTCGAGGAAGATCCGCGCCTGCGGGTCGAGCGCGCGCGCCTCCTCGGCACCGATCCCGAAGTGGCCGGCGTCGAAGGCGGCGGGGTCGTCCAGGAAGGCGCCCCACCGTCCGTCCTCCGCCCCGGCCGTGCCCCAGCGGCCCGCGGGCACCGTCGTCACGGCGTCGCGGCCGGCGGTGAGCAGCTCCCAGAACTCCTCCGGCGTACCCGCGCCGGGGAACCGGCAGGCCAGCCCCACCACGGCGGTCTCCGTGCCCCGCGACGGCGTGCCGCCCGCGATCTCCCGCCGCCCGGACGCCTGCCGCCCCGCCGCGTCCAGGAGGTGGTCGGTGAGCGCGGCCACCGTGTCGTCGCGCATCACGGCCGGCCCGAGCGTCACGTCCAGCGCCCGCTCCAGTCCGGCGAGCGCCTCCATCGCCTTGAGCGAGCCGCCGCCCAGCTCGGCGAACCGGTCCCGGTCCCCGAACGACGGCTCCGGTATCCCCAGCACCTCCGCCCAGACCTCCCGCACCACGCGCCGCACCTGGGCGCGGGAGCGGGGCGTCGGCGCCGGGCCGCCGGACGGCCGCAGCGGCTCCCGGCCCGTCGGGACCGCCCCGGAGGCGGCCATGGGCCGGTACGCCCCCGCCTCGAACCGCGACCGCATCCGCTGCCGCTGCACCTTGCCGCTGGTCGTGCGCGGGAAGGCGGACGGCGGAAGCGCGAACACCCGCACGTCGTCGTGGCCCAGCGCCGCCCGGACCCGCCCCGCCACCCGGTCCAGCACCCCGGCCGCCGCATGCGGCGGCCGGGCCCAGGCCACGAACACCACCACCCGCTCCCCGCCGGTCACCGGGTCGGTCGACCCGATCACCGCCGTCGTCCCGGCCGGCACCCCGGGCGTGGCCGCCGCGACCTCCTCCATGTCCGGGGCGTGGAACGTACGGCCGTTGACGAAGAGCACGTCCTTGTGCCGGCCGCTGACGCACAGCCGGCCGTCCCGGAGGAAACCGAGGTCACCGGTGCGCAGCCAGCCGTCGGCGAAGGCGGCCGCGGTCGCCTCCGGCAGACCGTGGTACCCCCGGGCGACCTGCGGACCGCGCACCTCGACGTGCCCCACCCGCCGGTCGCCCAGCGGACGGCCCCGGTCGTCGGTGACACGCACCGAGCACCCCGGCACCGGCAGCCCCACGTCCATCAACTCCACGGCGTCGCCGCCCGGTTCCCGCTCCACCGCCCGTCCCCGGCTGAGCGCGGCACGCTCCAGCGCCACGGGCACGGCCACCTCGCCCGGCGGCGGGAACGTGACGGCCAGGGTCGCCTCGGCCAGTCCGTACACGGGCGTCGCCGCCCGGGGGTCGAGCCCGGACGGCCGGGTCCGGGCGGTGAAGTCCCGCCACACCGCCGGCGAGATCGGCTCGGCGCCCACCAGGATCAGCCGTACCGTGCTCAGGTCGAGGTCCGCGAACACCTCCTCGGGGACCCGGCGGATGGTCAGCGCCAGGGCGAAGTTGGCGGCGGACAGCAGGGTGGCCCGGTGCGCGGCGGCCACCTCGAACCACAGCCGGGGGTTCTTCGCGAACGACAGCGGGGCGATCCGCACCTGCTTGGCCCGCGCGGCGAGCGGCGCCAGATGGGTGCCGATGAGCCCCATGTCGTGGAAGTACGGCATCCAGCTGACCACCACGTCCCGGTCGGTGAGCGCGGCGGCCTCCATCAGCTGGCGGAGGTTGGCCAGCACGGCGGCGTGGGTCAGCTCCACACCCTTGGGCGCCCCGGTGCTGCCGGAGGAGAACTGCAGGAACGCCAGGTCCTCCGGGTCGGCGGTGGCGGGCGACCCGACGGCGGCGGACGTCCTCAGCTCCTCCAGCCGCAGCACCCGGGCGCCGTCCGGGAGCCGGCCGGCCACGTCCGCGCAGGCCTCGTCCACCGCGACCGGGGGGCGGCCGAGGTGCTCCCACACGGGGCGGACCCGCCGCACGTCGGGTGCCAGCGGCACCGGCACCAGACCGGCCGCGAGCGCGCCCCAGAACAGGGGCTGGAAGTCCTCGCCGCGGTCCGCGACCACCGGCACGCAGGTGCCCGGCGCGACTCCCGCGTCGCGGTAACCGCCCGCGACGCGCAGGGAGTCCTCCAGCAGCCGCCGGAAGGTGACGGGCGTTTCACCGCCGTCCCCCCGGACATGGACGACCACCTGGTCGGGGGCACGGCGGGCGGCGTCCAGCAGGACGTCCAGCAGGGTTACGGCGTTCATGGGTCCGTTCGTTCACGCGTGGGCGAGGGGTCGGCGACGACGACCGACCCCATTGTCAGTGGCTGCGCCTACGGTTCGATCAGTAGGACCCGGCGGAGCGGCCGCGGGTTCCGTCTGGGAGGGGTGTGTCATGTCCGCTGGCGCCACGGTGTCGACGACGTATCTGGAGCTGTCGCAGGAGGACGGCGCCGCGCACAAGTTCTACGAAGTCACGGTCGACGGCCAGACGGTGACGGTGCGCTACGGCAGGATCGGCGCGACGGGACAGACCCAGACGACGACGTTCCCCACGGCCGTGAAGGCGCAGGCCGCCGCGGCGAAGAAGGTGGGGGAGAAGGTCCGCAAGGGCTATGCGCCGGCGGTGCAGGGGCAGCGGGCCCCGCGCGCGGTGACCCGGCGTCAGGTGGCCTCCGCCCCGTCCACCGCGCGTGCCGTGGCCCCCGTGCTGTGGCGGTTCGGCACCGGCTCCTCGGCGTTCGGCATCCACGTCGACGACGAGCGCTGCTGGGTCGGCAACCAGTCCGGTGACGTCTTCACCCTGGACCACGAGGGCGAGGTACTGGCCCGCTTCAGCCTGCCGGACGGGGTGAAGTGCCTGGTCGCGGACGACTTCTGGATCTACGCGGGCTGTGACGACGGCCGGGTCTACGACCTCTCCTCGAAGCTGCCGTTCGCCGCCTACGACATCGCCGCGGACGTCGACATCTTCTGGCTGGACATCCACGAGGGCGTGCTGAACGTCTCGGACCGGGCCGGCCGCCTCACCGTCATCGACCACGAGGACGAGCACCAGTGGACCCGCCGCAGCCAGGGTGAGCACGCCTGGATGGTCCGCGCCGACGACCGGGCCGTCTACCACGGCCACCACGGAGGCGTCACGGCCTACGCGCCCGACGGCGGCGGCGAGTTGTGGCACACCCCCACCCGCGGCGGGGTGCTGTTCGGCTGGCAGGAGGACGACACCGTCTACGCCGGTACGGCGCACCGCGTGGTGCAGCGGCTGTCGAAGGCGACCGGCACCATCGAGGCCACCTACGCCTGCGACAGCGCCGTGTACTCCTGCGCCACCTCCCCGGGCGGACGGTTCGTCTTCGCCGGCGACGCCGCGTCGTCCGTCTACTGCTTCGACCGGGACGGCACGCGCCTGTGGAAGCTCGGCACGGGAGGCGGCTCGGCGCTGTCCATGCAGTACCGGAACGAGCGGCTCTACCTGGTGACCACGGACGGTTCGCTGGTGTGCGTGGACGCGAGCGAGGCCGCCGTCACCGCGGCGCAGCAGGGCACGGTGCCGGTCGCGCGGGACGTCAAGCTCGCCGCGGCGCTGCCGACCTACGCGCCGGCCACGGCCGCGACCGCGGTGGCGACCGTCGCGCAGGCTCCCTCCGGTGCCGTCGTCGTCGAATGCGTGCAGCACAACGGCCGACTGCGCGTCCACGTCGTGTCCGACGGCTACGACGATTCCTGGAACGTGCAGTTCCCGCGGGCGATACGGGTGCCCGGCGCACGCTACGTCGTGGACGCGCTGCACCCGGCGGCCGGCGGCTTCTACCGGGTGCGCGGAGAGATCCGCCGACTCCAGTGACCGGGACACGCGCCGACCCGGCGATCAGCCCCGGCCGTTCCCCGGCGCACGGCCGGGGAAACGCGAGGTCCCGTCACCGACGGGTGCACAACGGCGAACCCGTGAGCCCTGTACGCGCCCCCGCACGGGTACGGACAATGCAGTGCCCGTGATCACCCCGTGAAACGCCGTGGTTTCCCGGCCCTGTTCAGGAAAGCAGGTCGACCGTCGTGCTGTTGCGTCTGCCCACGTCCTTGTCCGAAGCCCAGCGGTATCTGGCCGAAGGAGCGGTGCCCGTCGGCGGAGCCACCCTCGTGTGGGCCCTCTGGCAGCGCGACGGCTTCCCCGAGCAGGCGATGTCCCTGCGCAAGCTGCCCCAGGCCAACCTCATAGAACGCGAGGCGCTGGGCGCCGCCGTCCTGCTGCACCAGGTGGACGACCGGGTGCCGGACGTGCTGCGCCGCGCGGCCTCCACCGTGGGCACCGGCGCCGTACGCCGGACGGCCACCGTCGGCGGCAACATCGTGGGCAGCACCCTGCGCTGTCTGCTGCCCGCGGCGCTGGTCCTGGACGCGCGGGCGACCGTACTGGACCGGGACGGCACCTACGAGACCGACCTGGCCGACGTGGTGGCCAAGCGCCATCTGCTGCTCGGCATCCGCTGGCGCGACCCCGTGGCCAGCGGATACCACAAGGCGGCCGGTGAGGCGGGCGGGGAGCCGCCCTTCGTCGTCGCCACCGCCGTGCACGCCGACGGCGACGGCGGGCGCCGCCTCTTCGTCGCCGTCCGGGACGGCTACGAGGTGATCAGCGAGACCACCCCGTGCCACACCGGAGCCGAGCAGGTGCTCCAGAGCCTCGACCGTACCGACCTGGGGTCACTCCCCGCCGAGGCACGGGACGAGGTGCGCCGCGAGGTGACCGCGATCCTGGACCGCACCGCCGGCCGCTGACGCCGGTGCGCCACCCGGACGGTCCGGGTGGCGCACCGGCGCACACCGCACACGGCCGGCGGGCACACCCGCCCGGGCACACCCGCCTGGGCATACCCGCCCGGGCACACCGCTTCCGGTCAGCGGATCCGCGGGAGCCGTTCGCCCATCGGCAGGTCCACCACCCGGGTGCCCCCGGGCCTGGTCCGCGCGACGACCGTGCCGGGGTGCTCCGCGGCCACCTCGCCGATGACGGCGGCATCGGCACCCAGGTGATGTGCCTTCATCGCGGCCGGCACCGCGTTCGCGTGCCCCCGCGGCACGAAGGGGCCGGGTCCGGGCGCCCGGCACGGTGGGCGTCCCGTCCCGGGCGGTAGGGGAGTGGTGGCCGGAGGCGAACAACCGTCCGACGGCCGTCAGTACGGCGTCGGACACCTCCCCCGGTACGGGTCGCTCCCGGCGGTCCGGGGCACGGGGAACGCCGCCGTGGCCCACTTGCGGGTGATGCTTCCGTCCGCATGGCAGGGAGCGCGACCGACCCCGAACCACCCGACGTGACCCGGAATGCAAGGAGTGGGACGCTTTTACTGCAGGGGTGCTGAGGGACGTGCCCCTACAGAGTGGACAGGTGGGCCGACACATGCCCGAGGATCGCAAGTCGCCGCGACCGTCACGGGGCCGCGGGGCCGGCCGTCACCAGGGGAGTGCGCACCACGGCTGGTCCCCGGACGTCGACGAGACGCGGCAGGAGGAGAACCCGAGCGCCCGCCGCTCCTTCCACGCGGAGGAACACGCGCCGTCGCGCGGAGCGGGCCGCAAGCACGTCGAGGAGGAGCGCACCTCCGTCCCGGGCGACGTCGCGCGCAGCGACGTGCGACGGGGCGAGGAGTACGCGGACCGGGGTGAGGAGGGCAGGCGGGGCACGGGCCGCCGGGGCCGCTCCGCACGCCCCGGCGGCACGAAGGACGAGTCCGCCTCCACCGGGGTCGACCCCGGTGACTCCGACACCGGACGCCGGCCGGGCTGACGGACGGGGGTGTACGGGCCCGGCCCGGAGACCCGCCCGGACGTCCGCCCGGATCAGTCCACGGGCCAGGTGTGCACCGGGGCGTTGAGGTGCATGTAGTCGATGTACTGCTGCGTCATGCGCCGCAGCGCCTCGTGGCGGCCGCAGCGCGCGGAGTCCTCGATGTGGTGGAACATCTCCTTCTGCCACACCGCTCCGTTGCGGCCGGTGACACAGCGCTGCTCGATGACGCCGAGCAGCGGCTCGCGCCAGGCGTCGTCCATGCCGGAGCGCTCCAGCCCACGGTGCGCCAGCGGCAGCAGCCGCCGCAGCACCAGTTCGGACGCGGGCACCTCGCCCATCCCGGGCCAGTACAGCCGGGCGTCGATGCCGTACCGCGCCGCCGTCCGCAGATTGTCCTCGGCGGCCGAGA
This sequence comes from Streptomyces sp. NPDC044984, assembly GCF_040646935.1. NCBI lineage: Bacteria > Bacillati > Actinomycetota > Actinomycetes > Kitasatosporales > Streptomycetaceae > Streptomyces > Streptomyces sp. NPDC044984. The sequence goes on along the minus strand of NZ_JBEZBE010000013.1, from coordinate 45,045 downwards.
AGGACATCCGTGACCACACCGGACGGTCCTCCTCCACCAGGGCGCGGGTCAGTCCGTAGTAGAAGGCGCCGTTGGCGAGGGTGTCGGCCACGGTCGGGCCGGCGGGCAGCACCCGGTTCTCCACCCGTACGTGCGGTTTGTCCTGGGCGACGGCGTAGACCGGGCGGTTCCAGCGGTAGATGGTGCCGTTGTGCAGGGTCAGTTCGGCAAGCTCGGGGATGTCGCCCCGCTCCAGCGTCTCCGCCGGGTTCTGCTCGTCGCACAGGGGGAGCAGGGCCGGGAAGTAGCGCAGGTTCTCCTCGAAGAGGTCGAAGACGCTGGTGATCCAGCGCTCCCCGAACCACACCCGGGGCCGCACGCCCTGCACCTTGATCTCCTGCGGACGGGTGTCGGTGGCCTGCTCGAACAACGGGATCCGGGTCTCGTGCCAGAGCTCCTTGCCGAACAGAAAGGGGGAGTTGGCGGCGAGCGCGACCTGGACGCCGGCGATCGCCTGCGCCGCGTTCCAGTAGGCGGCGAACTGCTCCGGGGACACCTGGAGGTGGAACTGCGTGCTGGTGCAGGCGGCCTCCGGGGTGATCGTGTCCGCGTAGGTGCGCAGCCGGTCGATGCCGGTCACCTCGATGTGCAGGTCCTCCCCGCGCGCCGCGAAGATCTGGTCGTTGAGCAGCCGGTAGCGCGGGTTCTCCGACAGCGCTCCCTCGCCGACGTCCTCCTGGCGCAGGGTGGGGAGGATGCCCGTCATGATCAGACGGGCGCCGATCGACCTGGCGCGCTCCTCCGCGTGGTTCAGCGCGTCGCGGATCTCGGACTCCCAGGAGTCGGGGCCGCCCGCCGTGAGCCGCCTCGGCGGGATGTTGATCTCGAGGTTGAACCGGCCCAGCTCCGTGGCCCAGGCAGGGTCCGCGATCGCCTCCAGCACATCGGTGTTGCGCATCGCGGGCTCGGCCCGGTCGTCGACCAGGTTCAGCTCGATCTCCAGCCCCACCTGGGGCCGCTCGGCCTCGAAGCGTGACTCGCGCAGCATCTGCGCGAACGTCTCGAGGCACTCCTGCATCTTGATCCGGTAGCGGCGGCGGTCCTCGCGGGTGAAGGTGAGCGCCGGGACGTCCCGTCCCATCGGTCTCCCTCCAGGGCTCTCGTCCTCGGAACCTGTCCACCCCAGCGTCGCACCGGCGGGCGGGTCCGACCACGCGAGCCCGGCCCGTCGCCCAGGCGTCCTCGGTCAGGAAGGCGGTCAGGCCGTCGAGGAGCATGGTGCTGCCCCGCTCGGCCATGTCGCGCTCCTCCGCCGTGTCACACGTCTGGCGGAGCGCGATCCGCGTCCGGCCGCCGTCCTCGGCGAGTTCCGCGGCCATCACCGACGGCTCGGGCTTCCCCGGCACGTCCATCCCCACCACCAGCAGGCGGTTCTCGACGACGTCGAGGTAGGACCCGGTCAGCGGGAACCCGTCGCCGTCCGGCGTGACCACGGTGGCCTTCCAGGCGCCGCCCGGCCGTACGTCCATCTCGACGGAGCCGGGAGCGGCGTACGCCCAGCGGGCGTACCGGTCCGGGGTGGTCCACGCCTGCCACACCCTGCCCACAGGGGCGTCCAGCGTGCGGGTCAGGTGGTAGGAGAAGGCGTCGTCCGTGGTGGTCCGCTCGGCGCTCATGGTGTGTTGTCCCCTCGTCTTGCGTCCCGGTCGGCGGGTGAGTCCGTCGCAGGTGTGGACGTGCGGGGGCGCGGGGAGTCATCGACCTCCGGAGAGAATTTTCTGTTGACAACAAAATGTTCATCCTGTGATGCTCGTGCCATGCCTGCGAAGACTCACGAACACTCCGACGACCCCTTCACACCGCCGAGTTCCGACGCGGCACGGGCGCAACGGGTGCACGCCTCCCTGTTCCGCATCGCCGAGCGGCACGCGGCCACGGACGCACAGCGCCGCCGCCAGATCCACCCCGGCGTGATCGGTCCGCACGAGGCGGTCAGGCTCGTGGCCTTCCTGCTCAGCGGCGCCGCGCTGCCCGAGGACGGCGAACCCGAGGTGGACCGCGCGGACATCACCGCCGCGCTGAGCCTCGTGCCGCGTGCCCGCGCGGAGATGGACGAACTGGAGGTCGGACTCCTCGAGATGGCGCGCGGACGCGGCATGACCTGGCCCGAGATCGCCTTCGGCCTCGGCCTGCGCAGCCCGCAGGCCGCCCGGCAGCGCTACGAACGCCTGGCCGACCGCACGGACCCGGACGACCGGTAGCCGCCCGCACGGACCCGGACGACCGGTAGCCGCCCGCACGGACCCGGACGACCGGTAGCCGCCCGGTCAGCCGTCGTGGACCTGCTCGCCCACGGCCCGGGCGGCCCGCCGCCAGGCGGTGGCGACCGCCCGGTGCGCCGCCTCCGTACCGGCCGCCGTCCCGGACGGCAGACGCACGGGACGGCCGATGTGGACGTGGAGGCGCGGACGGCGCACCGGAGCGGTGAGCACGCCGGCCAGTTGCTTCGCGACCGGTCCGGAGGCCAGCCGCCGGGCCCCCGCCTGGCCCACGGGGACGACCGGGGCGCCGGTGGCGGCCGAAAGCCGTGCCAGACCGGTACGGAACGGTCGGGGCGCGGCACACCCCGCGTCCCGGCGCGACGGCAGGCCCCCTTCCGCGTAGATGAGCACATGGCGTCCCGACCGCACCACCTCCGCCGCGGCCTCCAGCGCGTCCGCCGCGCGGGCCGATCCCCGGTGCACGGGAACGTGCCCGCCCTTCGACAGGGCGCGCCCCAGCACCGGCACCCGCCACAGCCCCGCCGTCGCCAGGACGGCCGGTGCCACGCCCACCTCGCGCAGGGCGGCCAGCACGAGCGCCGGATCGGCCATCGAGTCGTGGTTGGCGACGAAGACACTGCCCGCGGGGAACGGCCCGTCGGTCTCGCGGGTGACGGTGAGCCGCCCGAACAGCGGCAGCAGGACGGCGGCGGCACGGCTGAGCAAGGGACGTCCTTCCGGCAGACGGGATTCCTGCCGGCCAGCTTCGGGCACGGCGGGCTCCCCGCGCCTGAGTACGCGTACTCGGACCGGCGGCGCCGCCTACTCGGTCCAGGGCCGGGGGCCGGGGCTGAATCACTCCCGGGCGCCCTGGGTACCCGCCACTTCCCCGCGCGGACACGCCGCGCCGCTCCACCACGGGAGGCTGCCATGGCCGACCTCAACCCGATCGACCTGCAGAAGGCCCTCAAGGGCGCCGACTACCCCGCCGACAAGGACGACCTCGTCTCGGTGGCGAAGAGCAACGGCGCGGACGACACCCTCGTCAAGAAGCTGGGGCAGACCGGCACCAAGCGGTTCGACGGCCCCGACCAGGTGCAGAAGGCGGTCTTCGGCAACGAATAGCGCCGTGTCCCGGGGCTGTCCCCGCGGCAGCCCCGGCCCTGCCGGACAACCGAGACGAAGGACGGTACCGCCATGACCGAGTACGAGCGTTCCCACACGATGCCCGCATCACCCGAGCACGTCTTCGACCAGGCGGCCAACATCGACCAGATGGGTGACTGGCTGCCCGAGGACCTGCACGTGCACGCCGGGGAACTGCCCGCCGTCACCGTGCACGAGGACCGCTCCGACGAGGACACCTCCGCGCTGCTGCGTGCCCGGCGGGACCAGATGCGGCTCGAATGGGGCACGCGCGAGCAGGGCGGCTACACCGGCTGGCTGCAGGTCGCCGGCATCGGTAGCGGGGCCAGCGAGGTCACGGTGCACCTGTCCTTCTTCGACGACAGCCACGACCCGGGGGAGAAGGCCGTGGGCGACGCCCTGGACACCAGCCTCCGGCGCCTGGAGGAACAGGTACGGCTCCGCGTCGACGACGCCGCCGGCTGAGCGCCGCCCGCCCGGAAGGCCAGCCCCCTCATGAGCAGCGAACCCACCACCGAGCACCGCTCGGAAACCACTCTCAGGGTCAATGGCAAGCCGCACACCCTCCTCCTCGACCACCGGCGGGTCCTGCTGGACGTCCTGCGCGAGGACCTCGGCCTCACCGGGGCCAAGAAGGGCTGCGACCACGGCCAGTGCGGGGCCTGCACGGTCCTGGTCGACGGCCGCCGCGTCAACGGCTGCCTGCTCCTGGCCGTGTCCCTGGACGGCAGCGACGTCACCACGGTCGAGGGCCTCGCCGACGGCGGCGACGGCCTGCACCCCCTGCAGCAGGCGTTCCTCGACCGCGACGCCTTCCAGTGCGGGTACTGCACGCCGGGACAGATCTGCTCCGCCGTCGGCGCCCTCGCCGAGGCCGCGGCCGGCCATCCGTCCCACGTCACCGACCCGGCCACCCCCTCGGGACGCCCCGTCCCGCTGGACGCCGCCGAGATCCGCGAACGGCTCAGCGGCAACCTGTGCCGCTGCGGCGCCTATCCGCACATCGTCGAGGCCGTGCGGGACGTGATCTGAGTGAAATCCTTCGGATACGTACGGGCCGGCACCGTTCAGGAGGCGGTCGAGGCGCTCGCCGCGCATCCCGGCGCGCGCTGCCTCGGTGGCGGCACCAACCTCGTCGACCTGATGAAACTGGGCGTGGAACGCCCCGGCGTCCTCGTCGACGTCAGCCGGCTGCCGCTGGACACGGTGGAGGAACTGCCCGACGGCTCCGTGCGCGTCGGCGCCACCGTCCGCAACAGCGACCTCGCGGCCCACCCCCTGGTCCGCGACCGCTACCCCGCCCTGTCCCGGGCGCTCCTCGCCGGCGCCTCAGGACAACTGCGCAACGCCGCGACCACCGGCGGCAACCTCCTCCAGCGCACCCGCTGCCCCTACTTCCAGGACCTCTCCAAGCCGTGCAACAAGCGCACACCGGGCAGTGGCTGCGGCGCCCGGGAGGGCACCCACCGCGACCACGCGGTGCTCGGCCACTCCGAGCACTGCGTCGCCACCCACCCCTCGGACATGGCGGTCGCCCTGGCCGCCCTGGACGCCCGCGTGGAACTGTACGGCGGCCAGGGCGCCCGGGACGTCCCGGCGGACCGGTTCCACCGGCTCCCCGGCGACCACCCGGAGCGGGACACCGAGATCCGGCCCGGCGAACTGATCACCGGCGTGGTGCTGCCGGCCGCCACGGCGTCGCTGCCCTCCGCCTACCGCAAGGCCCGCGACCGCGCCTCGTACGCGTTCGCCCTGGCGTCGGTCGCCGCCGTCCTGGACACGGCGGACGACGGCACCGTCGCCCACGTGGGGCTCGCCTTCGGCGCGCTCGCCCACAAACCGTGGCGGGCTCGGCGCGCCGAGGCCGCGCTGCGCGGCGCCCCGGCGACCGCGGACACCTTCGCCCACGCCGTGGACCTGGAACTCGAGGCGGCCCGGCCGCTGCGGGACAACGGCCACAAGGTGCCCCTCGCCCGGAACCTCGCCGTGGACGTCCTGACCCGGCTCGCGCCGCCGGCCCGGCGCACCCGACACCTCACGGAGGACTCATGACCGGCACCGGTACCGCGCCGGGTGCCCCGGCCGAACGCCGCGAAGGACGCCAGAAGGTCACCGGCGGCGCCCGCTACGCCGCCGAGCACCCCCTGCCGGACCGCGCCCACGCCTGGCCGGTCCCCGCGACCGTCGCCCGCGGCCGGGTGACGGCCGTCGACACCACGGCCGCCCTCGGCCGGCCCGGCGTCCTCACCGTCCTCACCCACGAGAACGCTCCCCGGCTCGCCGAGCCCGACGACCCCACCCTGGCCGTGCTGCAGGACCCCCGCGTGCCGCACCGCGGCTGGTTCGTCGCGCTCGTCGTCGCCCGTTCCCCGGAGGAGGCCCGTGCCGCCGCCGCGGCGGTCCGGGTCGAGTACGCCGTGGAGGAGCACGACGTGAGCCTCACCGCGGACCACCCCGGGGCGTACGAGCCGGAGACCGCCAACGCCGGCCACCCGGCCCGCCGTGAGTACGGGGATCCCGACGGCGCCTTCGCCGCGGCTCCCGTCCGGATCGACGTCTCCTACCGTGTGCCGCCGCTGCACAACCACCCCATGGAGCCCCACACCAGTACGGCCGAGTGGGAGGGCGACCGCCTCGTCGTGCACACCTCCAGCCAGGGCGGTACGGCGGTGCGCGCCGTGCTCGCCGCGCTGTTCGGGCTGCCCGAGGACCGGATCACCGTCGACACCGGCCATGTGGGAGGCGGCTTCGGTTCCAAGGGCACCCCGCGCCCCGACGTCGTGCTCGCCGTCATGGCCGCCCGCGAGACCGGCCGGCCGGTGACCGTCGCCCTGCCCCGCCGCCACCTCCCCGCCGTCGTCGGCCACCGGGCCCCCACCCTGCACCGGCTGCGGCTCGGCGCGGACACCGACGGCCGGCTGACCGCCCTGACCCACGAGATCGTCACGCACAGCTCCCGCATCAAGGAGTTCGTGGAGCAGGCGGCGGTCCCCGCACGCGTCATGTACGCCACCCCGAGCAGCCGCACGCTCCACCGCGTGGTCCGGCTCGACGTGCCGAGTCCCTCCTGGATGCGCGCACCCGGTGAATGCCCCGGCATGTACGCCCTGGAGTCGGCGGTGGACGAACTCGCCGGCGCCCTCGGCACGGACCCGGTCGAACTGCGCCTGCGCAACGAACCCGAGCGCGAACCGGACAGCGGCAAACCGTTCAGCAGCAGGCACCTCGCGGAGTGTCTGCGCGAGGGCGCGCGCCGCTTCGGCTGGGACCGCAGGGACCCCCGCCCCCGCACCCGGGCGGAGGGACCCCTGCTCGTCGGCACGGGCGTCGCGGCGGCCACCTACCCCGTCCTCGTGCAGCCGTCCACCGCCGAGGCACGGGCACTGCCGGACGGGACCTTCGTCGTCCGCGTCAACGCCACCGACATCGGCACCGGAGCCCGTACCGTGCTCGCCCAGGTGGCGGCCGACACCCTCCGCGTGCCCCTGGACCGGGTACGGGCCGACATCGGCGACAGCGACCTGCCGTCCGCGTCCCTGGCCGGGGGGTCCTCCGGAACCGCCTCCTGGGGATGGGCCGTGCACGACGCGTGCACCAGGCTCGCGGGCCGGCTCGGCGGCCTCACCGGCCGGCTGCCCGACGAGGGCATCACCGCCCACGCCGACACGACGGGCCGGGCGAACACCGAGAGCCCCTACGCCCGCCACGCCTTCGGCGCGCACTTCGCCGAGGTCACCGTCGACTCCGTCACCGGCGAGGTCCGGGTGCGCCGGATGCTCGGTGTCTTCGCCGCCGGACGGATCCTCAACGCCCGTACCGCGCGCTCCCAGTTCATCGGCGGCATGGTCATGGGGCTGGGCATGGCGCTGACCGAGGGCAGCACGATGGACGCCGCGTTCGGCGACTTCGCCGAGTCCGACCTGGCGTCGTACCACGTGCCCGCGCACGCCGACGTGCCCGCCGTGGAGGCGCACTGGATCGAGGAGGACGACACCCGCCTCAACCCGATGGGCAGCAAGGGGATCGGCGAGATCGGCAACGTGGGCAGCGCGGCCGCCATCGGCAACGCCGTCCACCACGCCACCGGCGTCCGCTTCCGCGAACTCCCGCTGACCCCCGACAAGGTGCTCGCCGGACTGTCGGGACCGCCCGCGCCTACCAGTGGGCGGGCCGGCTGAGGGCAGGGGGCAGCACGGTGGCCGCGTCGCCCCGGGCCGCGTCGAGCTGAGCCTGGGTGAGGAAGAGGGCGCCGGTGAGGTCGGCACCGCGCAGGTCCGCGTCGCGCAGGTCGGCGCCGATCAGGTCGGCGTCGCGCAGATCCGCCCCGCCGAGGTCGGCGGCGACGAGGAGGGCGCCGCGCAGGCTCGCCCCGCGCAGGTCGGCGCCGGACAGCCGCGCACCGATCAGATCGGCTCCGCGGTGGTTCCTCCTGCGGCCCGGGACCCGGGCCCGGGCGAGTTCGCTCGCCCGCAGCAACAGCGGGTTGACCTCGCCGCGCAGCGCGTTCACGTCCAGCCCGGTGATCGACTCGGCGCTGCCGCGGGTCAGGCCGTCGATCCGGGCCAGCGCCTTGCGCAGCTCCCGGTGGACGGGGCGGGCCGCGGCGAGCCCGAGGGCCTCGGTGACATAGTGGAGCAGCTCGTGCAGCTGCCGCATCACGGGGAAGACCTGGAACATGGCGCGCGCGGACTCCGGCGCCCGGCGCCAGTCGGTGCCGCCGAAGGTGACCTGCGAGACCTTCTGCCCGGCGCCGAAGCAGTCGAAGACGGTGCAGCCGGAGTAGCCCTCGTCGCGCAGCCGCTCGTGGATGCCGCAGCGGAAGTCCGCCCGGAGGTGGGAGCACGGCTGCCCCGCGGCCTTGTCGACGGCGAAGTCGGCGGAGCGGGCGAAGGGCAGGGCCACGCAGCACAGGCCGAAGCAGTTGGCGCAGTCGGCCTTGAGGTCCTCGCGGCCCCCGGAGGCCGCGGAGGTCGTGGGGGCTTCGTGCTGTGGTGACACCGTGCGGGCTCCCGTTGTGCGACGAGCGGTCGCGCCCATTTTCGCAGACGGTTCACCTGCGGATTCCCGGGGACGGCCGTCGGCTCACGGCCGTCGGCGCGCGATCCCGGCACGCTCGCCTTATGATCGTACCCATTAAAGTTGAATTCCGAACTTTTCTGTGGTGGTGGAGGATCGGAACATGAGCAACACGGAAACGCACCCGACGGAGGCGCTCTGCGGCGCGGACGTCGACGGACCGCCCCCGCCGGGCATCGAGATCCTCACCCCGAGGGACGTACCCCTCGGCGGCCCCCGGGCCATGCGGGTGCGGCGGACCCTGCCCCAGCGGGCGCGCACCCTCATCGGGGCGTGGTGCTTCGCCGACCACTACGGTCCCGACGACATCACCGAGTCCGGCGGCATGCGGGTGCCGCCGCACCCGCACACCGGCCTGCAGACGGTCAGCTGGCTGTTCAGCGGTGAGATCGAACACCGCGACAGCCTCGGCAGCCACGCCTTCGTCCGGCCCGGCGAACTCAACCTCATGACCGGCGGGTACGGCATCAGCCACTCCGAGGTCTCCACCCGGAGCACCCGGATCCTGCACGGCGCGCAGCTGTGGGTGGCACTGCCCGCGGAACACCGCGACACGGCCCGGGACTTCCAGCACCACGTCCCCTCCCCGGTCACGCTGGACGGCGGCGAGGCGCGCGTCTTCCTGGGCACGCTCGCCGGCGACACCTCACCGGTGCGCACCTTCACCCCGTTGCTCGGCGCCGAGATCACCCTGGACCCGGGCGCCCGCGTGACCCTCGACGTGGACCCCGGTTACGAACACGGAGTCCTCGTCGACAGCGGCGACGTCCTCCTCGCCGACACGCCCCTGCGACCGGCCGAACTGGGATACGCGCCCCCGGGTCGCACCGCCCTCACCCTGGCCAACCGGGCGAGCGACCCGGCCCGGCTGCTGCTCCTGGGCGGGCCGCCCTTCCAGGAGGAGATCGTCATGTGGTGGAACTTCATCGGACGGTCACATGACGACATCGTCCAGGCGCGCGAGGACTGGATGAGGGGAACCCGTTTCGGCGAGGTGCACGGCTACGACGGGGCTCCGCTGCCCGCGCCGGAGCTGCCGAACGCACCCTTGAAGCCGCGAGGAAAGAAGCGCTGACCTGCGGAAACGTGGGGTTTGAACCAAGGGGGTCAGGATCGCTGCCACGCCTGCCCGGTGACGTGGCCATCCCCTGGCGCGGGCCTTCGTTCCTGCCTCCCGGGCGCCTCTGAAGCTGTCCGCAGTTCTCAAGGTATGGGCGCCTGCGGGCAGCTTCAGCCGAACCAATGCTGACCTTTTGCCGACTTTCCTGACGGATCGTCAGGTGGGTGGCGGGGTGGCGTCCTCTCCATCCGCCCCCTTCACGAGGGCCCTCGGCGCCACAGCTCTTCGCTGATGCCGGCTCTGGAGCCGGCGGGCTTGTCCCGTGGCGGCCGCTCACGCATGACGATGTGTGCTGCTCGTGGGGATCCGGCAAGCGGTGTATTTGGCAGGCGGGTACGTGCTTCGGACCTTGCGCCAAGCAACCTGAGCCCTGGAGCCTCCCCTTCGGAAGCAACGATGCGTCACCCGGTCCCTCAAGCGGCCTCGGCAGCCGCGTACCGCCAGCGAGTCGCATCCCGGTCGAAGCTGGTGACGGGCTGGCCCTCAGGCAGTCAAGTGGCTTCTCGACGCTCCGTTCCATGTCATCCCCGGTTGAGCGCGGCTCCATCTTGTGAGGGTCTCCTCGCAGCTGCTGACAGGCATCGGTCGAGAGCCGGCTGGGCCGCGGCGATGGCGTCCCGCTGCGTGGTGCAGGGGATCTCCGCGGTTGAGCGCGCGGGTTCCGCTTCCTGGAGTGCACCGTCTGCCGGTGAATACTTCCTGCTCGACCGGCGCGGTTGCGCGGGAGTGAACTTTCGTGTTGAGGTTTTTCACAGGTTGCGACGAGGATCGTGAAGCGGGCGACGGAACAGGGGACCCGCCCCGTCGCCCGCCGTGAGGCGTCAGCTCTCGTCGAGGATTTTGTTCATCTCCTCGATCTCGGCGGTCTGCGCGGTGATGATGTCGTCGGCCAGGGTCTTGGCCGGCCCGTACCGGCCTTTGTCCTTCTCGGTGGCGGCCATGTCCACGGCGTCCTCGTGGTGCTCGATCATCATGGTCAGGAACATGGTGTCGAAGTCATGGCCGGACGCCTCCATGAGCTGGTCCATGTCCTCGGCGCCCATCATTCCGGGCATGTCGGAGGAGTCGTCGTCACCATGCCCGCCGTGATCCATGCCGGGCATGTCGGAGGGTACGTCCTCACTCCATGCCTCCAGCCACCCGGACATGGTCTCGATCTCCGGGGCCTGGGCCTTCTCGATCCGGGAGGCGAGATCCTTGACCTCGGCGGAGGACGCCCGGCTCTGGGCCATCCGTGCCATCTGGAGGGCTTGCTGGTGGTGCGGGATCATGCCCTGCGCGAAGTCGACGTCCTGGTCGTTGTGGGCGCCGGCGGTGTCCTCGGCGCTCGTCGGGGCGGACGTCTGCGTGCCGGAGCCGGTGTCGGAGGGGGCGTCGCCGTTGCCGCAGGCGGCGAGGACGAGGGCGGCGGTCACGGCCGTGACGCCCAGGGCGGCACGGCGGACGAGGGAACGGGTGCTGGTCATGGGTGTACTCCTGCGAGGTACGAAGGTGGGCGCGCCGGTCGGCGCGGGACACGATTGAGCCCCGTATCCGCCCTGACGGTGGGGCGGGTACGGCTCGGCCTTGTCCTAGATCCGCAGGAGTTGCAGTTCGGCCAGGGTGGGCGGGGCACGCCCGCCCCAGGGTGTGGCGGTGAAGGCGCCGGGCAGGTGATCGGCGGATGGGGCCGGACCGACGGGGTCGGGTATCAGCGGGGGCAGAACCGGACCCGCGCCGACCGCCCCGGACGCGCAGGTGGCATCGGCGTGCTGTGTGTGCCCGTCGCTGCTCTCGGGGCCGTGACAGATGAACTCGTCGGCCGTCCCCGTACCCGCGTGTGTCGTGACGGCGGGGGAGTGATGTGGCGAATGGCCGCCTGCCGCGACCGCGTCGGCAGGCCCGAGGGCGTGCATGCCGAGCAGACCGGCGAGCAGCCCGAGCAGCAGCAGCGCACGCCACCGTCCGAAGGACGGTCGCGTACGGCGGAGCTGTGTACGGACTGTCACGTTCCTCATGTTATGCAAGCGGCCCCGCTGTATGCGGGGCGAGAGGTGTGCAAAGAGGGGATCGAGGCGCGCAACAGCTGGCCGGGCTCTGTGGCGGTCGTCAGGGTGATCAAGCCGGTGTCGAACTCGGTGTCCATGGCGCTGACCGCGTCCAGGCTGTCGGCCGTCTTGGCGACGACGCCCTGGCAATGGGCGAGACGATGCTGCCGACCTTGTAGGAGCAAGGCTGTCCGACTGCAAGAGGACGAGATAGCTGAGGACCCTCCGCAGCTTGAAGGCTGTGCTCAGAAGGCTCGGGATACCCTTCAGCCCTCCCTTCAGGGACTTCCGCAGCTTTCAGGGCTACTGGAGCCGTAATGACATGGGAGGAAGCTGGGCGGCACGCCGCGGGTATCTGAACGAGTTGTTCTCACCGATCTGGGCCTCGCTCGACGAATTGGATGCGGCAGGAGTCGAGGCGAGCGGGATCAGGGGTGTCGACGGGGGGCTCAAGAACATCGTCTTCGCATCCACCGGTCACAAGCCGGAGATCGTGATGAGCCACCTCATAGACGGTGCTGTCGAGATCGTCGAGCACGCGGACAGCTGCCTGGTCTACGACCGTCCGCTGACGGATGCCGGCCTCACCTGGGGTGATCTCGTTGATTGGTGGAGGGCGGAGACGGGCATGAACGGCGTGGCCGAGCGTGAGGTCGCCCGATCGCTCTACCAGAGGCTGCACGCGTCGCTCGCCTCTGAGGCGGAGAGGTTCGTGTTCTTCGCCTTCGCCAGCCGCTACGCCGATCCCGATGGCATGTCGCAACCTGCCCTGCTGCCCCAGGTCTACGTGCACTTCGATCCACTCACCCGGCGGCACCGCGAGATCCTCAGCAAACCGCGGCGGTTTGCGAGGGAGCGGATGGACTTCCTGCTTCTGCTGCCTGGAGGTGTGCGCATCGTGATCGAGGTCGACGGCAAGCATCACTACGCGCGGGAGGTCCCGAAGGGCTCGGGGTGCTGGGTGGCGGCGCCGGACCTCTATTCGGAGATGGTCGCGGAGGACCGTGCTCTTCGGCTCAAGGGCTACGAGGTATTCCGTTTCGGGGGCAAGGAGCTCCTCGAAGCGCGCCATGACCTCAGGTTCATCCGGCAGTTCTTCGCGGAGAGGGAAGCGCGCTTCTGGGCCGCCGGCAGAGGTGCGGGGCGGTGGCGAGCGGGAGGGCTGTGAGAGGACTTGAGGGCGGTCATGGCGCGTCCTCGTCGCCACGGTGGCGGGCGGCGGGTTGCTGCAGTGGGGCGGAGACGCTGCTCGGGGCGCCGGCCTTCGTGGTGTCCGGTGCGGTGCCGGTGTTCTGGCCGCGAGTGGCGATGAGGGACCAGACGATGGACACGGTGATCGTCACGGTGATGACGCCGAGGGTGAGGGGGATGGGCAGCTTGCCGACGGGAGTCTCGGACAGGATGAGCTTGACGCCCGCGAAGGCCAGCAGCACCGCGAGTCCGTAGTGGAGGTAGGCGAAGCGGCGCAGCAGTCCGGCCAGGCAGAAGTACAGGCTGCGCAGGCCGAGGACGGCGAAGGCGTTGGCGGTCCACACGATGAAGGTGTTCGTGGTGATGGCCAGGATCGCGGCGACGGAGTCGACGGCGAAGATCAGGTCGGTGGCCTCCACCGCGACCAGGGCCACGAACAGCAGCGTCGCCACCCGCCGGCCGTTGATCCTGGTGAAGAACCGGTCGCCGTGGAAGCGGGCATCGGTGGGGACGATCTTCTGGACCAGGCGGACCACGGGATTGCGGTCGGGGTGGACTTCCTCGTCCTTGGAGACCGCCATCTTGTAGCCGGTCCAGATCAGGAACGCGCCGAACAGGTAGGCGGTCCAGAAGAACAGCTGCAGCAGTTCGGCGCCGACGAAGATGAACACCAGCCGGGCGGCGAGGGCGCCGAGGACGCCCCAGAAGAGGACCTTGTGCTGGTAGGCGTCTGGGACGGCGAAGAAGGAGAAGACCAGCGCGAAGACGAAGACGTTGTCGATGGACAGGGCTTTTTCGATCAGGTAGCCGGCGTAGTAGGTGGAGGAGACCTCTCCGCCCTGCCACACGAGCAGCACCAGGCCGAAGGCGAGGCCGATGGCGATCCAGATCCCGCTCCAGACCGCGGCCTCCTTGAAGCCGATCACGTGGTTGTCACGGTGGGCGATCAGGTCGACGGCGAGCATGACGGCGATCACGAGGGTGACCGCGGCCCAGACCCACAGCGGGACGGTGAACGAAAGCTCATTCATGGTCGATCGGCTTCCTCGAGCGGGAGAGGGGAAGGAAGGGGCGGTCCCCGGACCCTGGCACGTACGGAGGGGAGCCGGGTCCGGGCCGCTGGTTCACCTGGGCGATCACCTCCCCGGTCTCGCGGGTGGTCGGCTGTGGGCGGTGCGGTGGCGCCGACGAGGGCCGGAAGGCGGTGCCCCGCACATCGGCGGGCAGCGCATCACGATGCCGTGCCCGATGCTGTAGGCCGGCCCATCGAGCCGGGGCGGCGCCGCAGAGTCGGGAACGGAGTCCAGGCCGTCGGCGCGACGGTGTGCACGAACGGGCCGCACCGCAGGGCGGAGGCCTCGGTCAGGACGTGGGCGTCCAGTCCGGCCGGTCCCCGGGCGGCGGCCACCAGCACCGAGGACAGGTGGCGGGCGGCGACGTCCAGTACCGCCCCCGCCGCCCGCAGTCGAGTGCCGCGCGGCGCGACGCGGTGGACGACGGGAATGTGGTCCAGGCCGGCCTGCCGCACCCGGGGCAGCACCCGGCCCATCACCACACGGGCCGCGTGCGTGTCCGCCTCGGCGGTGACGGATGAGCGGGCGTGCGCGGGCAGGACGGCGACGAGCAGCAGAGGCGCCCGACGCGGGACGGCCAGTCGCAGCGCGGTGTCGATGACGGCGATGTCCTGGACGGAGTCCGCCAGGAGAGCGGTCACCGGACGTGGCGGAGGAACCGGTGGGACCCGTTCGGCAGGGATCACGGGACGAGCCAAGGGCTGAAGGAACACAGCGGCCCCCTTCGGGAAGTGCGGGCGGTTTCGGGGGATGACTCAAGCGTCACTCGCCCACGACGAACCCGTCAAGAATTACGCGAATTTTTTTTCGTCAATCATTCTTCGCATATGTTTGATACGCGAATCCCGCTTCGTATGATGGGGATTCATGAGCGTGTCTTCCTCCCGTGGTGATCAGTGGACCTTTCTGACCAACCACGCCCGCGTCCTGCTGCAGATCGCCCGCGATCCCGAGACGCGGCTGCGTGACATCGCCACGGGCATCGGCATCACCGAACGTGCCGTCCAGCTCATCGTCGCCGACCTCGAGGCCGCCGGATACCTCACCCGTACCAGGGTGGGCCGCCGCAACCGCTACACCATCGACCCGACCGTGGCCCTGCGCCACCCCGCCGAGGCCGACCACCCCGTGGGCGACCTCCTCGGGGCTTTCCTCCACCGCGAGGAAAGCCCCGCGTCGTCCGAGCCGGAGTCCTCCCGCACGTGATGCCCGGCCCGCCGCGCTGATTCCGACGGGCAGGGGCAGCGACTCGGTGACGACGGCCCCCGGTGCCGGTCACGCGGACTTGAGCCCTCACGTGGGACGAAGAGCCTTCTCGTCCTGGCCGGGGAGCCTCGGCCACCTGGTGCGGGCGTCGCTCCGGCGTGATCCTGGAGTGGGATCGACACAGAGGAAAGGGGGCGCCGTCATGCACGCCCACCTTGGCGACCGGCTGATCGCCGAGAGCCCGGCCACCGGCGTCGTCCGGCGGGACGGGGAGATCGTCGGCCTCCATCACAACGACGGGACACCGCCGTACGACGTGCGCTGGTCGGACACGGGCGACGTCACGCTGGTCTTCCCCGGGCCGGACGCCCACCTCCACCACCTCGGTGCGGAACGGGAGGCACCGGACGCACCGGTGACGGGCGACGCGGCTGCCACCGGGGCCGCGGACACCGAAGCCGTCGCCGGCGGCCCCGGTGACATCGGGCGGAGGCTGGCGGCCGCACGCCGACGGAAGGGCCTCGGCCTGGAGGAGACCGCCCGCCGAGCCCGTATGTCACCGGCCTACCTCGACTACCTCGAGACGCACCCGTCCGACCCGGGCTTCGGGACCCTCGTCCGCCTGGCCGACGCACTGGGGACCACCCTCCTCGAACTGCAGGGAGGCGGCCGGGAACGGCCACCGGGGCAGAGGAGGGCGCTGCTCCACCCCCGCCTGAAGGATCTCGGGGAGCGGGAGTGCCGGGCCCTGCTGTCGACACACGGCGTGGGGCGGATCTCGCTGGCCACGCCGCACGGTCCTGCCGTGTTCCCCGTCAACTACGAGGTGGCCGACGGGGAGATCGCCTTCCGCACCGCGCCCGACGCCGCCCCCGCGACGGCGGCCGGCAGCGAGGTGGCCTTCGAGGTCGACCACGTCGACGAGGCCATGAGCCGGGGCTGGAGCGTCCTGGCGGTGGGCCGGGCCCGGGCCGTCACGGAACCCGGCGAGGCGCGCCGGCTCGACGAACGCGCCCAGACCGAACCCTGGGCCGGGGACCGGCGCACGCTGTGGGTGTGGACGACGGACCGCTCGCTGAGGACCTCCACACAGCTCAGGAAGACCAGCGAGTCCGTCCCGAGCACCTCGCGGAACACGTCGTCGGGCGCGAGGGCGGCCATGCCTGCGTCGGGGATCATGGAGGAGATGGCTTCCCTGACCAGGTCGAGTGCGTTGGTTCTGTTCATGTTCACGGATGGTCCAGTTTCTGCAGGAAACGGGCGACCGCAGCGAGGTAGCGGGACCCGACGGCCCGTCCCTCGCCCGGTGGTTCGCCGAGAGGGACGCCGTGGCCATGGGGCGGACGCCCAACAGGCCGTCGACGGCGCACGGCCGGTCGACCACGCGCCCGAAACCGATCAGGGCCACCTGCGACGGGTGGATCACGCCGAGGACCTTCTCCACGTCCTGATCCCCCAGGTCGGTGACCGTGATCGTGGCCCGGGACATCTCGGAACCGCGCAGCCCGCCTGTCCGGGTCCGAGTGACCAGGTCCTTCGGGGCGCTCATCAGCCAGGGAAGTGCCAAGGCATCGGAGTGGTGCAGCGTGGGGGTGACGAGTCCTTCGCCGGATAGGGGGCCACGGCCATGCCGAGGTGGATATCCTCGCCGGCCGCGAAGTGGTCGTCGGTCCAGAAGCCGTTGAACTCGGGTACCTCCCGGGCCGCTAGGGCCGCCGCCTTGAGCAGCAGGACCGCAGGGAGCAGCCAATCGAGTGGGCGCGGCAGCGATAGGTGCGCAACTCCAGGAGGGCTTCCCAGTGCATGGGCGCTCCTCCCGGCACTGTCCCCTGATCTTCAGAGTCACCGAGCCCGGCTCCGGACGCATCTCCGGACTTCTGTGGGCCGAGGGCCCTTCACTCACGGCGCAGTGCGACCTTGAGCGCGCCGGACGTCGTGCCGTGGGAGAACAGCTCGTAGGCGTCCAGCACCCGGTCGAGGCCGAAGGTGTGGGTGACCAGCGGGGACACGCGCAGGCGCCCGAACCTCAACAGCCCCAGCAACCAGGGTGTGGAGGATGTGTCTACCTGGCCGGTGCTGATCGTCACGTTCTTGCGCCACAGGGACTCGAGGTGCAGCGTGGCGGGTTTGCCAGGCGTGCCGATGACGGCGATGTGCCCTCCCGTGCGGACGGCGCGTGTGCACAGGACGAAGCCCTCCGGTTCGCCCGACGCCTCGACGACCACGTCGGCGCCGGGCCCGTCGTACAGCTCGGCGATCATCCTCCCAGGCACCTCGGCGGCGTCGGCGCCCATGCGGACGGCGGCCTCCAGCCGGGCGGCCGACAGGTCCACCGCGATGACCCGGCGGGGTGAGTAGAGCCGCGCGATCGCCACCGTGGCGAGGCCGACCGGACCGGCGCCCACCACGACGACGGTGTCCCCCGGGCCCACCTCTCCGTTCCGCACGCCGACTTCGTAGGCGGTGGGGAGCACTTCGGTGAGCAGGACCGCGTCGTCGAGCGGCAGGGCGGGGGGCAGGCGGTGGGTGGAGTGGTCGGCGGAGGGCACCCGCACGAACTCCGCCTGGGTCCCGTCGATCAGATTCCCCAGGATCCATCCACCGCCCCCGCAGCACTGCCCGAACATGCGGTCGTGGCACGGCCGGCAGCGGCCGCAGGCCGAGACGGACGAGACGATCACCTGGTTCCCGGGGCGCAGATGGTGGACGTCCCGGCCGACCTCGACCACCTCGCCGACCGCCTCGTGGCCGAGGACCGTCCCCGCCTTCACCTCGGGCAGGTCCCCGCGCAGGATGTGCAGGTCGGTGCCGCAGACGGTCGCGGTTCCGACGCGCACGACGGCGTCGGCGGGATCCTCGATCGCCGGATCCGTGACGGTGTCCCAGGAGATCCGTCCGGGACCGTGGTAGACGAGGGCTCGCATGGTCACCCACTCCCTGGCGGCTCGGCCGGCTCCCTCCACCGTCGCCCCGGGCCGACGCCCGGGCAACCGGGGCCCTCATGCCGTCTGCTCCGCAGGGCAGTCGGACCCCTGTGACCGGGAGGAGAGGCTCCGTCGTCCGGTGCTCATGGCCGGACGGGCGGGAACGGTGCCGCACCGATCAGGGAGAGCCAGCCGGTCAGCCCGGCTGGGTCGGCGGCCCCGCAGCGGAAGCCGACGTGCCCGTCCGGGCGGACGGCCACCAGACCACGGCCGGGGCTGTTCCACAGCCGCAGGACGGTCACCCGAGGGTCGGCCGTGTCCGGCGGTGGAGCGGCGTCGCGTTGCAGCAGCAGGTGCACACCCGGGCGGGCCAGCAGTCCGTGCAGCCGCTGGGCAGGTCCTCCGACGCTGACGGCCGCGTCGGGCAGGCGGTCTCCCGGGCGAGGAGCCCCCCTCAGGGGCGGTGTTCCCTCCACCGACAGGGGACTGTGCCGGTAATTCACGCGCAGTTGGGAGATGACACGGACGGCCTCGGCGACCAGTCGTCGCCGGCCGAGGAGCACGGGAACGGCGGGAGCCGCGCGCGGAACGGCCACCGCGCGCAGCCACGAGGGGAGCCGGCCCGTCGACGCCTCCGCCCAGAACGCGGTGTGCGTCAGGAGCAGCCGTCGATGGGCAGCCGCTCTGCGCTCCCTGTCGTAGGAGTCGAGCAGCACTTCGGCATCGAACCCGTTTGCGAACCCGCCCCCGGATCCACTCGCCGCGAAGCCGAGCTTCCAGCCGAGGTTCACCGCGTCCTGGATACCGGCGTTCATGCCCTGGCCGGTGGCCGGCGAGTAGTTGTGGGCCGCGTCCCCCGCGAGGAAGAGCCGCCCCCGGCGAAACCGCCGAGCGAGGCCGCACTGCAGCGGAACCCGCGCCGACCAGGCGAGACGCTCGATTCGCGCTGTCATCCCGGTGTCGTTCAGGAGGCGTTGGAGCTCGGCTTCCGGGACGGCGGGGCCGGGCTGGCCGAAGTCCTGTCCGGCCCCGCCGGCGGACGCCCGTGTGGCCAGCAGCCGCCAGGTGGCCTGCTCCCCGAGCGGGAAGAGGAACAGAAGCCCTCGGCGTCCCGCGAACACCTGGGCGTCGGCACCAGGGGGCATGCCGCCGAGGTCCAGGTCGGCGAGGACCACCTCTTCGGCGTAGGGCCTGTCGTGCCACCCGATGTCGGCACAGGCCCGCACGGCACTGGCCGGGCCGTCGCAGCCGACGACGAAGGGGCAGCGGGTCTCCTCGACGCCGTGCCGCGAGCGCAGCACGGCACGCGCGCCATCCCCGTCGTCGCGGGCGGTGAGCAGTTCGGTGCCCCGTTCGACCGTCACCCCGCGGCCGGCGAGCGCCCGCGCCAGCACCGTCTCGACGTCCGTCTGCCGCACGAGGGACAGATGGGGGAACGCCGTGTCGGGCAGCGCGAGGTCCGCGAGGCCGGTTTCGACGACGCGGGAGCCGAGGTGCAGGTGGACCCTCGGGGCGGTGTCCGCCGGCTCCAGCAGGGCGTCCGTGACACCGAGCGGTCGCAGGACCTCCAGGGTCCGTGGATGCAGGATGAGCGCACGGGAGGGCCGGAACGGCTCGGGACGCCGCTCGACGACCCGGACCCGTGCTCCGTGGGCGTGGGCCTGCAGGGCCAGGATGAGGCCGGTCGTACCGGCCCCGACGACCAGGACGTCCATCGCCGTGGTCACGTCCCGGCCGCTGTGCGCCACCACGCGGAGGCCTCTGGCTCCGGGGCCTCGACGAGTCGGGGGTCCGCGATCACGTCGTCGCGGCGCAGCCCCGGCACGACGGCGTACCGGATCGAACCGGGCACGCTGACCAGCGCGAGAACCCGCCACAAGGAGCGCGCGTAGTGCTCGGCGCGCCGCGGGCCGTCCCACTCGTACACGCCGCGGTAGCGGTCGCGCTCGTCGTGGGCCAGCCACAACTTCGAGGTGAAACCGGGGAATCCGACGAACAGGGGGGTGTTCAGGAGGCTTTCGCGGCGGAACAGCGCGTGCGCGGGTCCGCGCACCAGGCGCAGCCGGAAGGTGACCACCAGCGTGCACGGGTCCTTCGCCAGGCCGCTGCCGAGGCGGGTCTCCCGATAGACCCGGGCCCCGGTGCCGTCGGCGAAGCCCAGTCGCACGCCCACATGCTCCTTCGGCAGACGGATCCGGTGCCGCGAGAGCAGCGCGAAGGTAGTGAGGAAGCACGCGGCCACGGCCCGCCACGCCTCGCCGGGGGCGAGTGGTCCCTGTTCACCCATGATGGCCTCCTCCGAAGAGCCGTGACGGGCATACGCTGCCGGGCGCCGCCACGTCGGCCGGGCCGGAGTTCCCCGTACACCCCACCATGGGGCAATGCGCCGCGCCCCGCGAGGCCTGGTGGCGCGGTCCGTCTGTCGAACGAGGTGCTGCACGAGGACGCGACCGCCGCCTTGCTCGGCAGAGGGCGCAACGCCTTCGCACTGGTGCTGGGAGCCAGAGGGTTCGGAGACCTTGCCGGAATGCTCCTGGGATCGGTCAGCCTCGCCGTGGCGGCGCGAGCGGACTGCCCGGTCGTCGTGGTGCGCGGTGCGGCGGAGCACCGCTATGCCCGCTTCGGGAGTGTCGTCGTCGGTGTCGAGGAGGGAGAGGGCAGCGGCACGGCCGTACGGTTCGCCTTCCGTGAGGCCCATGTGCGGCACTGCCGACTGGTGGCGGTGCACGCCTGGAGCGCACCGCTCGATGCTTCCGACTCACCACGAGCCCTGCTCTCGTACACCCCGGAGACCCGCCGGTGCCCGCCGGCGCGGGTGCTCGACGACATCCTGCGCGGCGCGTCGGAGCGGTACCGCGACGCCCCGGTGAACCGGCGGGTGATCGAGGGGCCGGCGCGCCACGCCCTGCTGGAGGCGGCATCGGAGGCGGACCTGCTGGTCGTTGGCGCCCGCAGACGTCAAGGACACCTGGGTCTGCAAATCGGATTGGTCAACCATGCGGTACTGCACCACGCGCCGTGTCCGGTCGCGGTCGTTCCCTGGATATGACCGGACGGGCGGAGACGGACCACGTCGTCGGCCGGTCCCTGTGGACCCGGAAGCCGTCTCCCACAGGGACTTTCGGCCCTGTGACCGGAGCCCGCGCCGTCCCATGATGGGACCAGGACGGTGGGGGGAACGGACCAGCGACCTGCTGGAGGCCGAGTCATGAGTGCAGGGAATCCGCCGCACGCGTCCGGTCCGCCGCCACCGCGTCGGGAGCGCGCCCCGAAGAGGGTGAACCCTCTGCGACGTCCGTCCGACAGGTTCGAGTCCTGGTTCCGCGGCTTCCTGATGCTCGTCCTCGTCCTCGGTCTGCCGGTGGCCGCGCTCGGTGCGGGGCTGACGGCGTACGAGTCGTCGATGCGCACCGTGCGGGCGCAGTCGGCCGAGCGGCACCAGGTCGACGTCCGGGTGACGTCGATCACCGAGGAGGTCGGCGAGAACGCGAAACAGCAGGCGCGGGTCCGCTGGACCGACGACGACGGAACGGCGCGGACGGGAACCACCCTCGTGTCGCCGGACACGCCCGAGGGCACCACCGTGCGGGTGTGGGTGGCCGGCGAGGGGGCCGTCACCAGCCCGCCGATGACCGAGAACCAGGCCGTGACCACCGGCTGGTTCGCGGGCGGTGCGGCGGCGGTCGGCGTGGCGTCCGGGGTCTTCGCGGCGCGGGTGGGCGTGCGCCACGCGCTGGACCGGAGGAGGTACGCGCAGTGGGACGCCGAGTGGGACCGGGTGGAGCCCCTGTGGGCCGGCCGGTTCCGCCGGTGACGTGGGGACGGGCCGGACAGGACCGAGGAGGCGACGTCGATGTCCGACGCGACGACCACCGACCTGTACGAGGTGACGATGGCCATGTCCTACCTCCGGGAGGGCATGACCGGCCCCGCGACGTTCAGCCTCTTCGTCCGCGACCTGCCCGCCGAGCGCGGCTTCCTGGTCGCGGCGGGGCTGGAGTCGGCCCTGGACCACCTGTCCGGCCTGCACGTCGGCCCGGAGGACGTCGACGCCTTCGCGTCCGCGCTGCACCGCCCACCGCGTGACCTGCGCCCCCTGCTCGGCCTGGAGTTCACCGGCGACGTGCGGGCGGTTCCGGAGGGACGGATCGTCCTGGCGGGAGAGCCCCTGCTGGAGGTGACCGCGCCTCTGCCGCAGGCACAGCTGGCCGAAACGTACGTACTCAACCAGCTCAGCCACCAGACCGCCGTCGCCTCGAAGGCCGCACGGTGCGTCCTCGCGGCGGCAGGCCGTCCGGTCGTGGACTTCTCCCTGCGCCGCACCCACGGCCCGCAGGCCGGGTTCCAGGCCGCTCGCCTCGGCGCGATGACCGGCTTCGCCGGAACCAGCAACGTGGCCGCCGCCACCGCCCTGGGCCTGACCGCCGTCGGCACGATGGCCCACTCCTTCGTCGAGGCGTTCGCCACGGAGGAGGACGCCTTCCGCGCTTTCGCGCGGTCCCACCCGGGACCGGTGACCCTGCTGGTGGACACCTACGACACCGAGGAGGGCGTACGCGTCGCGTCGCGCGTGCTGCGGGAGCTCGACCACGCGGCCCGCGGGCCCGGCTCGGCGGTACGCCTGGACAGCGGCGACCTCGGAGCCCTGGCGGTACGGGCACGCTCCCTCCTCGACGACGCGGGCCTGCCCGACGTACGGATCATCGCGAGCGGCGGTCTCGACGAGTACGCGGTGGACGAACTGGTCCGCTCCGGGGCGCCGATCGACACGTACGCCGTCGGCACCCGCGTCGGCGTCTCGGCCGACGCGCCGTACCTGGACTCGGCCTACAAGCTGGTGGAGTACGACGGCCGGCCGGTGATGAAGCTGTCGTCGGCGAAAGTGACGGCACCCGGCCCCAAGCAGGTGTTCCGCCGCCCCGGCTGCGTCGATGTGATCGCTCTGGCCGACGAGCAGCCCCCTGACGGTGGCATGCCGTTGCTGGAGACGGTGATGCGGGGCGGGCGGCGCACCGGCGCCAGGCCCACGCTCGACGAGTGCCGGGAGAGGTTCACGGCAGACCTGGACGGCCTGCCGCCGGCCGCCCGCCGGATCCGGGCGCCGGTCGCTCCCCGGGCGACGGCCTCCGAGCGGTTGGGCGCACTCGCCGCCCGCGTCCGGCGCCGCATCGAGCAACGGACGACGGAGGCCTCCGCCCGGTCCCGGGTCGCGGAACGAACCGTGTCGGGACCGCACGGGTCCGTACCGAGGTGAGGAGGAAAGCGATGCCGCACACGACGGAGTGGAGAGTTCGACTCGACCTCTTCGAGGACGACGACGGAACCACGAAGGCGCACGTGGTGCTGGACACCGGCACCACGGAGCTCACCGGTCAGGGGACCGCGCACTGTCATCCGGCGGACGCGAACGTGCCGGAGATCGGCGACGAACTGGCGGCGGGGCGGGCCCTGCAGAACATCGCCCGGCGGCTGCTGAACACCGCCGAGCGCGACATCGAGGGCATGGGGGTGCCGCGGCCCGGCCCCCGACAGGTCACCGGATGGCTCACGTGACCGACGGCCGACACGACAAGGCAGGAGAATCAGCCATGACACATCCCGTACGACACGGCAGGGGTGGGCTCTCGGCGACCCTGCACGAGCTGGACGATCTTCGTACCCGGATGGACCAGCTCATGCACGCCGTCTTCCCCATCGGCGGCTATCCCGAATCCGGCACGGGCGAGCCGTGGGCACCGCTGGCCGACGTCGTGGACACCGAGGACGCCTACCTGGTGGAACTGGAGCTTCCCGGCGTGGACAAGGACCAGATCACCGTCGAGGTCGCCGAGGGCGAACTCGACATCCACGGTGAGATCAAGGAGAAGGAACACACCGGGGTGGTCCGAAGGCACACCCGCCGCATGGGGCGGTTCGACTACCGCACGACCCTGCCGCCGAACTCCGACACCGAGCACGTCAGCGCGGACCTGACGAGCGGAGTCCTCACGGTGCGCGTCCCGAAGACCGAGACGGGGAAGGCACACCGCATCGAGATCACCGGCTGAGCCGGGGCGGCGCCGTCCGCCGGACCGCCTACCGGGTCCGGCGGACGCGTGCCGTTCCCCCGGCGGGGCCGCGGCCCCGGGTGTCTCCCGGACGCCTGCGCCGACCGCCCCAACGTCCACCACGGGCACGGCGGTGACGTCGTTCTCCTCCAGCAGCCTGATGGTCTCCTTGAACGGCAGATCACGCCGTGCCTCGACGGCGTCCCGGGTCATGAGTTCCGCGACCGTCCGGGTGGTGGCCGTCCGGCATCCGGTCGGCCCGGCCCGTTCCCGCGGATGCGGGCCGGTCGTGCCGTGCGGCGGTGTGCCGCGCGTGGCACGTTGGATACAGGACCATTCTGAGGAGAGGGCGGCGATCATGCGAGCTCACCTCGGCGACCAGCTCGTCGTCGAAAGCCCGGCGACCGGCGTCACCAGGCGCGACGGCGAGATCGTCGGACTCCACCACGAGGACGGAACACCCCCCTATGACGTGCGCTGGTCGGACACGGACGACGTGACGCTCGTGTTCCCGGGACCCGACGCGCACATCCGGCACGTGAAGCACGGGCAGCCCGGAACCCCCCGCGGGTCCTCCCAGCCCGGCACAGGTGGGGCGCAGGCCTTGTCCGAGGCCGCTCCGCCGCCCGGGACGCCCAACCCCGGCGACATCGGCCGGCGCGTGGCCGTCGAACGCCACAGGCACGGGCTCAGCCGGGAGGAGACGGCCCGCCGGGCCCGCATCTCGCCGGCCTACCTGGCGTACCTGGAGGAGCAGCCGGCCGACCCGACGATGGCGACCCTCGTCAGCCTGGCCGCCGCGCTGGACACCACCGTCACGGCCCTGCGCGGGGCGGGCGTCCACCTGCCGCCCGGTCAGGGCCACGCACTGCTGCATCCACAGTTGCGGGACCTCGGCCCGGAGGAATGCCGCCGCCTGCTGTCCACGCACGGTGTGGGACGCGTCGCAGTGTCGACGTCCGACGGCCGTCCCGCGGTCGTCCCGGTCAACTACGAGATCGTGGAGGACGGGATCGTCTTCCGGACCGCGCCCGAATCCGTGCCCGCGGCGGCTGTCGGAACGGAGGTCGCCTTCGAGGTCGACCACGTGGACGAGGCGATGAGCCGGGGCTGGAGCGTGCTCGCGGTCGGCCCCGCGAGCGTCGTCACGGAGCCCGACACCGTGCGTGGGCTCGTCCGGCGTGCGCACACCGAGCCATGGCCGGGCGGCGCACGCGACATGTGGGTGTCGATCCGGCCCACGCGTCTGACGGGCCGGCGCATCACTCCGGCCGACCAGTAGGTGCCCGAAGGGCGCCGGTCCGAGAGGGGAAGCTCCGGTGAGCCGACGAGCACCGGCCGACGAGCAGGTGACGGCCCTGGTCCGAGCCGCCGCCGCGGCCCCTTCCATGCACAACGCACAGCCCTGGCTCTTCCGCTACTTCCGGCGCAGCCGTACGTTCGAGATCCGCGCCGACCTCGAGCGCACCATGCCGCACTCCGACCCCGACACCCGCGGCCTGCACATCGGCTGCGGTGCCGCCCTGCTGAACCTGAGGGTCGCCGTGGTCCACGAGGGCTGGTACCCGGAAACCCTCCTGCTGCCCGACCCCACCGACCCGGCGCTGGTCGCGACCGTGCGGCTGACCGGTCCTACGACCGACGGGAACGACCTCGGCGCGCTGTACCCGGCGATCCACCGGCGTCACAGCAGCCGTTACCCGTTCGAGGAGAAGGAGATCCCCGGCCCCGTGCGGGAGGCCCTCGGCGCGGCCGCCCGCGCCGAGGGAGCAACGCTGACCTTCCCCACCCCGTGGCACCTGCAGGAGGTGCTGGAACTGGTCCAGGACGCCGAGGCACGCAACATCACCGACCCCGGCAGCGACCAGGACCTGGCGCGGTGGACGCGTACCGACGCCCCGTCGGCGGGCAGCGCCGACGACGGAGTCCCGCACTACGCCTTCGGCCCGCGCAAGGGCGGGGGCAAAGCCCCCATGCGCGACTTCGCGGCCTCCCGGAGGGTGGCGGGCCGTGATGTCGCCGACTTCGAGCGCACCCCTCAGCTGGCCCTCCTCAGCACGAGCCACGACCACCCGGAGGACTGGCTCCGCGCGGGCCAGGCCATAGAACGCGTCCTGCTGCTGGCCACCCTCGAGGGCCTGTCCAGTTCCTTCGCCGCTCAGCCCCTCGAATGGACCGACCTGCGCTGGCCGCTGCGCGACCCGGTGTCGGGGACGGGCTGCACCCAGATGCTCCTGCGTCTGGGGTACGGCCCGAAAGGACCCGGCACACCGCGCCGCCCGGTGTCGGACGTACTCGACATCCAGCCCTGAGGGGACCCAGCGGCTCGGCGGTCGGCCTCGCGCACGGTCACCGGGCTGTTCCGGTCCCGTCCCGGCCCGCCGATTCGCCGGTGAGCTGCGGCTCGACGTCCACGACGCCCTCCACGGCGCGCGCGAGACGTACGGCGACCGAGATGAGCGAGGTGTCGTGGATGTGCCCGCGGAGGGTGACGACCCCCTCGTGGACGTTCACGTGGATGGTGTGGCTGATGGCGGGGAAGAGGTAGGACACCACGGTGCGGCGGACCTCCTCCTCGATCTCCTCGTCCGGCCGCAGGAAGACCTTCAGCAGGTCGGCGCGGCTCACCATGCCCTGGAGCATGCCGATGTCGTCGACCACGGGCAGCCGCTTGACGTGCCGGACGGCCATGATCCTGGCCGCCTGTGCCAGGGTGGCGTCGGGGTGGACCGTGATTGCGGGGGTGCTCATGAGCTCCTCCGCCGTCACCGCCCCGGCCTTGGCGACGTCGGACAGGCGCCGGCGCTGCTCGAAGAGGCTCGGGTCGCTGTCGCGGAACTCCTCCTTGGGCAGCAGGTCGGCCTCGGAGACGACGCCGACGACACGCCCCTCTCCCTCCAGGACCGGCATCGCGCTGACCTCCCACTGCTCCATGGTCTGCACGATCTCCTTGAAGGGCGCGTCGCGTCCGACGGCCACGACCGTCCGGGTCATCACATCGCTGACGATGTGCGGGGTCTCAGGCACCGCGATCCTCCTCGTCTCGCCTCGTGGTGACGGGGAGGGAGCAGCCAGGCCCGGCCCGGCGGTTCCCCGGCACCGATGGTCTCGATGACCTCCGCGCGGCGGCCGTGCCGGCGATGCGAGGGAGGGGACCTCGCCCTTCCTCCGGCCGTATGACTCCACGATCGTCGCAAATCGGCGCAGTGCAACCCGGGCCGAGGCCCCCGTCCGCGAGCCGGTCCATGTGTCGCGACGGAACCCGTGCGGTGCGACGGTATGGACAGGGACTTCGAGGCAGCGGCAGGGCAGGAAGGCGGTGGTGAGCGTGGAGCTCCCGCTGCTCGTGGGTGTCGACGGATCGGATTCCAGCCTGGAGGCCGTGGACTGGGCGGTGGACGAGGCTGCGCGCCTCGGGCTGTCCCTGCGGCTCGTCCACGCCTCTCTGTGGGAGCGGTACGAGGGGGGTCTCCCGTCCTTCGGGACCGGCCGTCCGGCCGAAGAGGTCATGGCCGAGCACATCGCCGCGTCCTGCGCGGAACGCGCCCGGCTGCGCGACCCGGAGGTGAAGGTGTCGAGTGACGTGCTGCCCGACGACGCCGTGTCCGCGCTCCTGCACGCGGCTCATGAGTCCTCCGCCCTGGTCACGGGATCCCGCGGCCGCGGGAGGATCGCGGGGATGCTGCTGGGGTCGGTGAGCCTCACGGTGGCCGGTCGTGCCGTGTGCCCGGTGGTCGTGGTGCGCGGCGGGGAGCGGAACCGGCAGGGCTCCTTCGGCCGGGTGGTGGTCGGCCTCGGCGACTCCGCGGAAGGCTCGGCCGCCGTGCGGTTCGCCTTCCGCGAGGCGCAGGCGCGCGGCTGCGCCCTGCACGCCGTACGGGCCTGGCGCCGCCCCGCCCACGAACACGTGGACCACCCCCTGATCGCGGACGATGCCGCCGGTGCCGAGGAGGAGCGCGCCTCCGCCCTCCTCACCGACGTGCTGCGCGACGCCGGACGGAATCACCCGCAGGTCGAAGTACGTCGTCAGGCGGTCGAAGGTCCCGCCCACATGGCCCTCCTGGACGCTTCCTCCAGTGCCGACCTGGTGGTCGTGGGGGCACGCAGGCGCCACGGCCACGTCGGTCTGCAGCTCGGCAGGGTGGCCCACGCCCTGCTGCACCACGCCGAGTGCCCGGTGGCCGTCGTCCCCCAACGGACCTGATCCGGACGTGCCTCCCGTGCTCCTGCGCATGTGGTGAGGGGAGAAGGAGAGGACGCGGCGGATGTCTGAGTGGACCTGGGAGTACGAGGGGTACGACCCGGCCGGCGAGCGGCTGCGCGAGTCGCTGTGCACACTCGGCAACGGCTGCTTCGCCACACGGGGCGCCCTGCCCGAGAGCAGGGCGGGCCTGGTGCACTACCCGGCCACCTACGCGGCCGGGGTCTACAACCGCCTGGAGTCGGCCGTGGCGGGGCGGCGGGTGGTGAACGAGGACCTGGTGAACCTCCCGAACTGGCTGTTCCTGCGGTTCCGTCCGCGCTTCGCCGACGGGTCGGCGGGACCGTGGTTCTCTCCCGACACGCACCGGCCACTCGACCACCGGCACAGTCTGGACCTGCGCCGGGCCACCCTGACGCGTACGTTCCGGTTCCGGGACGACGAGGCGGGCGTGCTGGGTGTGGAGCAGGTCCGGCTGGTGCACATGGCGGACCCTCACCTGGCCGCGCTGCGGACCGTCGTCACGGCCGAGGAGTGGTCCGGGCAGATCGAGGTGGAGTCCGCCCTCGACGGTGACGTCACCAACGGCAACGTGCACCGCTACCGATCACTCGAGCGGCACCACCTGGTCCACGTGCGGACCGGCGCGTCCGCGGCCGGCGTGACGTGGCTGAGTTGCCGCACCAGCACCTCCGGCATCGGCATCGGCATGGCGGCCCGCACGGTCGCCGCCGGGCAGCCGCCCACGGCGTCGGAGCACCGTCCGTCCCACCACCGTGCCGTGCACCGGCTGGTGATACCCGTCGCTCCCGGCCGGCCCGCCGTCGTGGACAGGACGGTGGCCCTGCACACCTCCCGGGACCGGGCGATCAGCGACCCCCTCGGCGCGGCGCTCGACCGGGTGGCCACGGCCCCTGACTTCCTGGCGCTCCTGGACTCCCACGCCGCCGCCTGGGCGCGCCTGTGGCGAGGCGCGGACATCCAGGTGCCCGGGAAGGCGGGCCGTGTCCTGCGCCTGCACCTGTTCCACGTGCTGCAGACGCTGTCCCCGCACACCGCGGACCTGGACGTGGGGGTGCCGGCCCGAGGGCTGCACGGCGAGGCGTACCGGGGCCACGTCTTCTGGGACGAACTGTTCGTGCTGCCGTACCTCAACCTGCATTTCCCGGAGGTCTCGCGGGCCCTGCTCGACTACCGCCACCGGCGTCTGCCGCAGGCGTGCCGCGCGGCACGCGCTGCGGGCCGGGCCGGGGCGATGTATCCGTGGCAGTCCGGCAGCGACGGCCGCGAGGAGACCCAGCGGCTGCACCTCAACCCCCGTTCGGGCCGGTGGCTGCCGGACGACTCCCGGCTCCAGCACCACGTCGGCTCGGCGATCGCCTACAACGTGTGGCAGTACTGCGAAGCGACGGGCGACACCGAGTACCTGCACACCAAGGGCGCGGAGATGCTGCTGCAGATCGCCCGCTTCTGGGCGGACAGCGCGGAGCCGACCCCCGGCGCCGGCCGGTACCGCATCCGTGGTGTGGTCGGCCCCGACGAATACCACGACCGCTACCCCGACGCCGACCGGCCGGGCCTGGACGACAACGCGTACACCAACGTCACCGCCGCCTGGGTCCTCGGCCGGGCCCTGGACCTGGTGCGGCGCCTCCCGGCCTGGCGCCGGCAGGAGCTCTTCGAACGCATCGGGCTGGAGAGCGGCGAACTCCCGAAGTGGGAGGAGGTCTCCCGGCGGCTGCGGGTGCCGTTCCACCGGGGCGTCATCAGCCAGTTCGACGGCTACGGCGACCTCGCCGAGCTGGACTGGGACGCCTACCGCACCCGCTACCCCAGCATCCGGCGGCTGGACCGCATCCTCGAGGCCGAGGGCGACTCCGTGAACCGCTACCAGGCGTCGAAACAGGCCGATGTCCTGATGCTCGGACACCTCTTCTCGGCCGCCGAACTGCGCAGCCTGTTCGACCGTCCCGGGTACGACGTGGACGACGAAGTCTGGCACAGGACCGTCGACTACTACCTGCGGCGCACCAGCCACGGCTCCACCCTCAGCGGACTCGTCCACGGCCTCGTCCTCGCCCGGGCCAGACGGGCCGAGGCGTGGAGTTACGTCCGCGAGGCCCTGGAGGCGGACATCGCCGACACCCAGGTCGGCACGACCGGCGAAGGCATCCACCTCGGCGCCATGGCCGGGACCCTGGACCTGGTGCAACGCGGCCTGACGGGACTGGAGACGCGTGAGGACGCCCTCTTCCTGGACCCGGTGCCCCTCCCCGCCCTGTCGGAGTACGGGTTCTCCCTGCGCTACCGCGGCCACTGGGGCATCGGCATACGGCGCCGGAGCGGACAGCTGGAGATCAGGGTGCCCGACTCGGAGGAGTCACCCATCCGCGTGGTGCTGGCCGACCGGGCCGTGACCATCGCGCCGGGGGAGACCTGCACGCTCGTGCTCCCGGGGGAGTGATCCGCGCGGACGGGCGAGTCACCTGTCGAAGTGCGCCGGTACCGGTCACCGCGCACAGTGGAGGACAGGAAGGGGCCGTTCCACGGGGTGGTACTGGAACACGGCTCCTGACACCCCTTGGTCCACGGCGAACGATCTGTACGACACCTCGAGAAAGCAGGCCCCGTCATGGCAGCCACCCCCGTCGCGCAACTGCCGGTCATCAGTGAATGCACGGCCGAGAGCTGCGCCTACAACCATGACCACACCTGCCACGCCGTGGCGATCACCGTGGGAGACCTCAGCAGTCCCGTCTGCGACACGTTCATGAGCGCGGACCTCGAGGGCGGAGAGCCGTCCGTCACCGGCCGGGTCGGCGCGTGCAAGATGGCTGACTGCCGGCACAACACCGCGCTGGAGTGCCACGCCCCGTCCATCACCGTCGGCAACGAGCATGAGCAGGTCGACTGCCTCACCTACGCGCGGACCTGAGGGACGCCGGAAGTGCTCGCCGCGTACGCCGCCGGCCACAAGCGTGGCCACGCACAGCCCTGACCGTCGGGCTCACGTCCGGTGCCGCAGCGCCCGGCTCACCCACGCCGGCGACCGGCCGGTCACCGCCGGCCGGTGTCAGCGGCGGTACCCCGACGGTGAGCGTTGGCGTCCTGGAACGCGGTCACCCGCATGACGGGAGTTCGGTGAATGGCGCACAGTGAGCGGGCCGGTCCCGATGCCCTCGCCCCGACACGCCCCGGTGTCCTCGCGGTGCGCGACGGTGACCGTCGGGCGGTCCGTGGTGCACGCACGTACAGAACTCCGTCGGGCGCGTGAGCGAGCAGTGGGGCGCCCGGAGGTTCGGCGCGGGCACCGGCGCACCCCGTACGACGTCTCCCGCTCCTTCCGCGACGGGTCTGTCGTCGGCCGAGGCCGCGCGCCGACTGACGCGTCACGGACCCAACGCGATCCTGGAGGAGCCGCGCGCCTCCGTGTGGCGGCGGGTGCTGCAGCAACTGCGCGATCCGCTGAGCCTGGTGCTGTTGGTGGCCGCCGTCTTGACGATCGCCACCGGTGATCTCTCCGATGCCTCCGTGATCCTGCTCGTCATCATGGTGAACACCACGGTCGGCGTCGTACAGGAGGTACGGGCCGAACAGGCGGTGATGGCCCTGTCCGCCATGACTGCCCCCACCGCCGGAGTCGTACGGGACGGCGAGGAACGCTCCCTCCCGGCCGCCGAGGTGGCCCCCGGGGACATGGTCCTGGTGGCCGAGGGCGACATCGTGCCCGCCGACGGGGACGTGCTGTCCGCTGTCTCGCTGCTGACGGACGAGTCCTCGCTGACGGGCGAGTCCGTTCCGGTGGAGAAGGCGCCCGGCGGTGACCCCTCGCACGGCACGGTGTCGGCGGGCACGGTCGTGTTGCACGGCCGCGGACGCGTCGCGGTCACCCCCACGGGAGCCCACAGCGTGCTCGGCCGGATCGCGACCCTGATGGGTGCCGCGCCCGGTCCGACCCCGCTGCAGTTTCGGTGCCGACGGTGACGGGTCCGTCCGCTCGACGGCCTCGCGGAGGAAGGCCCGGTTGGCGAGGTCGCCGGGCAGCGGCAGGCATGCGGTGACCGCGCCGGCCGTCCGTTCAGTTCTCGAGGCGGCTCACCTCGCCCGCGTCACGTGTGGTGCCGTGCCGTGAGTACACGGAGCGCCAGGCGTGCTCTGTCAGGAGCACGCCGGAGGCGGTGAGCAGGCAGATGGCCCATTGGGCGGCGCTGAGGGCGACGGTGTCGAAGACGTCTTGGGCGAACGGGGCCTGGACGGCGGTGATCTGGAGGACGAGCACTGCCGCCAGGCAGATCCAGAGGGTGCGGTTGTGCAGCTGGTGGCGCCCCAGGACGGGGCCGTCCTCGCTGCGAACGGCCAGGGCGTTGAAGAACTGGAACAGTACGAACGTGGTGAACGCCATCGTGGTCGCTGTCGCGGTGTCGTCGCTGAGGGCACGGGCGGCGGCGAAGACGGCCACGGTGCCGGCGGCCATGACCGCGCCGGAGCGGGTGACGGCGATCAGGCGTCGGCCGTTGAGGATGCGTTCACCGGGCGGGCGGGGCGGACGCCGGATCACGTTGCCCCGTGGCGGGTCGATGCCGAGCGCCATGGCGGGCGGCCCGTCCATGATGATGTTGACCCACAGCAGCTGGATCGCCGACATGGGGGCGGGCATCCCGGCCAGCACGGTGGCGAGCAGGGTGAGGATGGCGCCGATGTTGGTGGACAGCTGGAAGCGGACGAAGGTGACGATGTTGTCGTAGATGGAACGGCCCTCCCGGACCGCGCGGACGATGGTGGAGAAGTCGTCGTCCGTGAGCACCATGTCGGCGGCTTCCTTGGCGACGTCCGTGCCGGTGACGCCCATGGCGACGCCGATGTGGGCGGCGCGCAGGGCGGCCGCGTCGTTGACGCCGTCGCCGGTCATGGCCACGATGTGCCCGCGCCGGGAGAGGGCGCGGACGATGGTGACCTTGTGCTCGGGGGCGACGCGGGCGAAGACCCCGATGCCCTCGACGCGGTCCGCGAGGTCCTGCTCGCTCATCCGGGTCAGCTCGGCACCGGTGACGACGTCGCCGGTGATGCCCAGCTCGCGGGCGATGGCGGTGGCGGTGTCCGCATGGTCCCCAGTGATCATCTTCACGGTGACGCCGGCGGCCTGGGCGAGGGCTACGGCGTCGCGCGCCTGGGGACGCGGTGGGTCGGTGATGCCCGCGACAGCGGTGAGCGTCAGTCCGGCCACCTGATCGGCATCGAGCCGGTCGCTCACGGAGGTGGCGGCGCCGAGGACGCGCAGGCCCTCACCGCCCATGCGCCGCGCGACGTCGGTGACCTCTCGGCGGCGTTCCGCGGTGAGGGGAGCGGGACCCCGGTCGGTCATCAGGTGGGTGCACCGGTCCAGCAGGACGTCGACCGCGCCCTTGGCGTGCACGTGGACGGATCCGTGGGGGCCCTGGTGGAAGGTGGCCATGTACTTCGCGGCGGGGTCGAAGGGGATCTCCCCGACGCGCGGGGTCCGGGTGTGCAGCTCGGTGTCGAGGCCCGCCTTGGCGGCGAGGACGAGCAGGGCGGCCTCGGTGGGATCGCCGATCGTGCCCTCGGCGCCGAGCCGGGCGTCGTTGCACAGGGCGAAGGGCAGCACGGCGTCCCGCAGGTCAGGGGCGGGCTGCCCATCGGCCGCGCGGACGGTCCCGGCGGTGTCGTAGCCCTCACCGGTCACGTCGTACCGGCGTCCGGCGACCCACAGGGCCCGGGTGGTCATCTCGTTCATCGTCAGCGTGCCGGTCTTGTCGCTGCACACCACGGTCGCCGAGCCGAGTGCCTCCACGGACGCCAGACGCTTGACGATGGCGCCGCGGCGGGCCATGCGGTGGACGCCCAGGGCGAGGGTGAGCGCGAGGACGGCGGGCAGCCCTTCGGGGATGGCCGCGACGGCCAGCGCGACGGCCCGCAGCGCGAGGTCGGCGAGCGGTTCCCCACGAACGAGCGCCACGAGCGCGTAGGCGCTCACGGCGGCCCCGCTGACGAGCGCGAGCCGCCGGCCGAGACTGTCCATCTGGATCTGCAGCGGACTGGGCGCGTCGCCACCGGTGCGCAGTTCCTCGGCGATCGCGCCGACCGCGGTGTGCATGCCGGTGGCGGTGACGATCATCTCGGCACGGCCCCGGGTCAGCACCGTGTTCATGAAGAGCATGGCGGTGCGCTCGGCGACGGGCACTTCACCGTCGCCTTCCCCGACGGTGGGCGCGGTCGTCTTCGCGACCGGGTGCGACTCGCCGGTCAGCGAGGCCTCGGCGGCCTCGACGGACTCCGCGACCGTCAGCCGCCCGTCGGCCGGTACGCGGTCGCCGGCTTCCAGCAGGACGATGTCACCCGGTACGAGGGCGCCGGCCGGAACGTTCAGCACCCGGCCGTCGCGGCGTACCCGGGCGATGGGGACGAGCATGCGGCGCAGCGCTTCCAGGCTGCGCTCGGCGCGGCGTTCCTGCGCGTAGCCGATGGTGGCGTTGACGAACAGGACGACGGTGATGACGACCGCGTCCTTGATCTCACCGATGACGCCGGCGACGACGGCGGCGGCGAGCAGGATGCCGATCAGCCAGCTGCGGAACTGGTCCAGCAGGCGCAGCCACTGAGGCCTGCGGGCCGGTTCGGCCAGCTCGTTGGCTCCGTGGTCGGCGGCCCGCCGTTCGGCTTCGGCCGTGGTCAGGCCCGTGGCCGGGGCGACGCCGAGCAGGTCCGCCACCTCGGCGGCCTCCCGCCCGTAGGCGTCCTCGCAGTGGAGTGAGGACGGGGCGGGCACTGCGGTCCGCTGGGACACGGTCACTCCTTGCCGCGGACGACGGTGACGGGGCAGTGGGCGTGGTGCAGCAGCGCCTGGCTGACCGATCCCAGGAGCAGGCCGGTGAAGCCGCCGCTGCCCCGGGCTCCGGCCACCACCAGCTGGGCCTCCCGGCTGGCGTCGATCAGCGCGTTGCGGATCCGGGACCGCACCAGGCGCCGCTCGACGGTGACTTGCGGGTAGGTCTCCTGCCAGGCGGCCACGGTCCGGTCGAGAAGCTGCTGTTCGGCCTCCCGCAGCCGGTCGGCGTCCGCCACCACCGCGGTCAGCGGGTCGCCGGGCCCCTCGTAGGCGCGCTCACTCCAGGTGTTCCACGCGTGCAGTGCCACGAGCGGGGCACCGCGCAGCGCGGCCTCGGCGAACGCGAACTCCACCGCCGGCTCCCCGGCCGGGGAGCCGTCCACGGCGAGCAGCACCGGTCCGGCCGGGTCCGGGCGGCCGCGCACCACCATCAGCGGGCCGTGGCCGTGCGCGGCCAGGTGCACCGCCGTCGAGCCGAGCAGCAGCCCTGAGAAGCCCGTCAGGCCGCGACTGCCGACCACCGTCAGCGCCGCCGACCGCGACTCGATCTCCAGGACCTCGGTCGCGTCACCGGCCACCACCGAGCGAGTGATCTCGATGCCCGGCGCGGCCGCGTGCGCCCGCTCTTCCGCCCGGGCCAGTTGCCCGTGCACCATCGGCTCCAGGCCGTGGTCGGCCGGACTCCACGGTGCCGCGCCGGACGCCAGGTGCGCGGACGGGCGGCCGATGGCGTGGACGATGCGCAGCGATGTGCTGCGCAGGCGGGCCTCGCGGGCCGCGACGTCGACCGCGGTGAGGCTCGACGCCGAACCGTCCACCCCCACGATCACCGGATCACTCACTGGGCTCTCCCTCTTCGGGAGGCCGCGGACGCGGCCCCTCGGTTCCACCCTCCGGCAGGGCGATCACCCCGGCCAGGGTCCGACAGGGCCAGGGCCCGGGCCACTCGGCCCTGACCCGGCCCGCCGACAGGCCAGGAGGCCGTGTTCCCCCGGACGGACCACGCCGGGGCGCCCGTACTCGGGTGACCTGCCGCGCGTGCCGAAGAAACCGAGTACGGCGGGGCCACGGGGCGCGGCCCCGCCCGCACGGATCCGGACCCGACACGGCCGACAGGGTGAGAGGCATGGACGTCAGCGAGGTGCTGCTGCCCGGCGTGGGGCTGCGCTACGAGTTCGTCAACCACGAGGGCGACCGGGTGGGCGTCGTCGCCCAGCGCTCGGGGGAGTTCGAGCTGGTCGTCTACCCGGGCGACGATCCCGACGAGGCCCACCCGGTGCTCAGACTGACGAGCGAGGAGGCCGACGCCCTCGCCGAGATCCTCGGTGCCCCGCGCATCGCGGAGCGTTTCGCCGACCTGACGCGCGAGGTGCCCGGACTGAGCGCGGGGCAGGTCGAGGTCCGGTCCGACAGTCCGTTCGCCGGACGGATGCTCGGGGACACGCGGGCCCGGACGCGCACCGGCGCGTCGATCGTGGCGGTCGTCCGGGGCGAGGACGTCATCGCCTCACCCGGCCCCGTCCAGCCCTTGGAAGCAGGAGACGTGCTCGTCGTCATCGGGACCCGCGAGGGCATCGCCGGCGTCCAGCGCATCATCCAGGGCTGAGCGGTGCACATTCCCGTCGCCCTGCTGCTGGAGCTGGGGATCATCCTGACCGCGCTCAGCCTGCTCGGCGCGGTCGCCCGGCGCTTCGCCCTGTCACCCGTACCGCTGTACCTGGTGTCAGGTCTCGCCCTGGGCGATGGCGGACTCGCCCCGGTGCCGGCCGCCCGCGAGTTCGTGGACACCGGCGCGGCGATCGGTGTGATCCTCCTGCTGCTGACGCTCGGTCTGGACTTCACGGTGCGGGAGTTCACCGCCAGCCTCGGCCGGCACCGGTCCTCCGCCGTCGTCGACCTCGTCCTCAACGCCGGGCCCGGCGCCGGGGCGGGCCTGCTGCTCGGACTGGACGCGGCGGGCGTCCTGGCGCTGGCGGGCGCCACCTACGTCTCCTCCTCGGGCATCGTCGCCCGCCTCCTCGGTGACCTGCGCAGACTCGGAAACCGGGAGACCCCGGCGGTGTTGTCGGTACTGGTGCTGGAGGACTTCGCCATGGCCGCCTACCTGCCGCTGCTGGTCGTCGTCACCGCCGGTGGCACCTGGGCGCAGGCGCTCACGGCGGTCCTGGCCGCCACGGCCGTCGTGGTCGCGGCGATCGTCGCATCCGGCCGCTGGGGCCACCACGTCGGCCGCGTCGTGTCCCACGCGGACGCCGAACAGGTGCTGCTCAGGCTGCTCGGAATCACGCTGATCGTCGCCGCGCTGGCGGAGGTCGTCCATGTCTCGGCCGCCGTCGGGGCCTTCCTGGTCGGCCTCGCACTGACGGGCGCCGCCGCCGACCGGGCTCGGACCGTCCTCGGCCCGTTGCGCGATCTGTTCGCGGCGGTGTTCTTCCTGGCACTCGGTATGTCCGTGGACCCCGGGGACCTCCTGCCGGAGCTGCCTGCCGCACTGGCTCTGGCCGTGGTCACGGCCGCGACCAAGGTGGCCACCGGATGGTATGCCGCCCGCCGCGAGGGGGCGGGCCGACGCGGCCGGCTGCGGGCCGGGACGGCGCTCATCGCGCGCGGAGAGTTCTCGGTCGTCATCCTCGGGCTCGCCGCCCCGACGCAGGACCGGCTCGGAGCCGTCGTCACCACCTACGTGATGCTCCTGGCCGTCTTCGGCCCCCTCCTCACGCGTCTCGCGCCCGCCCGCCCGGCACCGCCCCGAAAGGCGCGGCCGGGCGGTGGGCGAGGTGTGCTCAGTGAGAACCGTCCGCTCCCCGCACCACCGCCACCGGACAGTGTGCGTGGTGCAGGAGGCTCTGGCTGACCGACCCCAGCAGCAGACCCGCGAAGCCGCCCCGGCCCCGGGCGCCGGCCACCAGCAGCTGGGCGGAGCGGCTCGCCTCGATCAGCGTCTCGCGCGGGCCGCCGTGCACCGTCCTGTGCTCCACCACCACGTCGGGACAGCGCTCCCGATGACCGGCGAGCGCTTCGGCCAGCAGCCGCTCCTCGGCCCGGGCCAGCGCACCCGGAGGGTTCGCGTCCGGCACCGACGGGTCCTGCGGTGAGGGCAGCGGGGCGTTCCAGTTCGTGTAGGCGTGCAACGCCACAAGAGGCGCCTTGCGCAGCGCGGCCTCGGCGAAGGCGAACTCCACCGCCCTGTCGCCCGCGGTGGAGCCGTCGACGGCCACCACCACCGGACCGGCGTCCTGCGGATGCTCGCGCACCACCAGCACCGGGCACCGGCCGTGCGCCGCCAGGTGGACCGCCGTCGAGCCCACCAGCAGGCCGACGAACCCGCCCATCCCGCGGGAGCCGACCACGACCAGCTCGGCGGCACGGGACTGGGCCTCCAGCACGGTCAGCGGTTCACCGGTCACCACGACGTGACTGACGTCGACGTCCGGCGCCGTCGCACGCGCCCGTTCCACCGCCTCGGCCACCAGACGGTCGACCATGCCGCGCAGACCGCCCTCCGGCGGGCCCATCGGCGACGGTCCCAGCGGCACGTGCATCGCGGGCCACATCCACGCGTGCACCACGCGCAGCGCCGCCCCGCGCAGTCGGGCCTCCCGTGCCGCCGTCTCCACCGCCGTCAGACTCGACGCCGATCCGTCCACGCCGACGACCACCACACCGCTCACCGTGCCTCCTCGTCCGGGCCTTCTGTTTCCACGGCCAGCCTCTCCCGGGACACCGTCCGCCGGCATGGGCCGGGAAGGCCACGTCCGGGGGCCGTCCGGCTCATCCCACAGGCTCGGAAGATGTGCGACCACCGGCGGTGTCCCGTACGGCCGTCGCCGCCACGGCGGACGACGGTCCCGCCCGACGGCGCCGGGCCGAACGGACACGCGGCGACCGGGACCAACGGGCCCAGCACGGGACGTGCGGCCGTTCACCTCGATCGGCCCCAACCAGAAAGATCAGTGACGAACGATTCCGTTCCCAGCGTTCCGCGGCGCTCCCGCGCCCGGCCCAAGGAGCACAGCCATGTCCTCGACCAAACGGAGCAGCGGCAGAGCAGGGCCCTCGGCGGCGCTCGGTCTGCCCGCCGCCTCCGCCCTGGTGATCGGCAGCATCATCGGCACAGGTGTCTTCGCGCTCCCGTCGGCCCTGGCACCCTACGGACCCATCTCGCTCGTCGCGTTCGGCGTCGTCACCCTGGGCGCGCTGGCGCTGGCCGGCACGTTCGGGGCGCTGTCCAAGCGGACACCGGCCAGTGGCGGACCGTACGTCTACGCCCGGGAGGCGTTCGGGGAGTTCGCCGGATTCCTCAACGCCTGGTCGTACTGGATCACCGCCTGGGCGGGAAACGCGGCGATCGCGGTGGCCTGGGTCGGCTACGTCGAGGTGTTCGTCAACACCGGCCACCGGACCTGGATCTCCGTACTCATCGCGCTCACAGGGCTGTGGATACCCGCCGCCGTCAACCTCACCGGAGTCCGCAACACCGGCGCCTTCCAGGTGGTCACCACCGTCCTGAAGTTCGTGCCGCTGCTCTTCATGGCGACCCTCGGGCTGCTGTTCGTCGATCCGGACAACTTCGGCGCCTTCAACGCCAGTGGCGGCTCCGCGCTCGGCGCGATCTCCGCCGCCGGAGCCATCGCCCTGTTCAGCTACCTAGGCCTGGAGGCCGCCTCCGTGGTCGCGAGCCGGGTCCGCGAGCCCGCCCGCAACGTGCCGCGCGCCACCGTGTACGGCACGCTCGCCTGCGCCGTCATCTACCTCCTCGGCACCCTCGCCGTGTTCGGCACCGTCTCCCACGGCGAGCTCCTGACGTCCTCCGCGCCGTTCACCGAGGCCGCGAACAACATCATGGGCGGCACCTGGGCCGGTGACGCCGTCGCCGTGGCCGCCATCGTCTCCGGCATCGGTGCCCTGAACGGCTGGACCATGCTGTGCGCGGAGATGCCCTACGCGGCAGCCCGCGACGGACTCTTCCCCGCAGCCTTCGCGAGGCTGCGCGGCGACAAGGACGTCCCGGTGTTCGGCATCGTGGCCTCGACCGTGCTGGCCTCACTGATCACCGTCTTCAGCTACACCCGCTTCGACGATGTCTTCACCAAGATCGTGCTGCTGAGCGTGCTGACCGCGGTGATCCCCTACCTGTTCTCCGCCGCCGCCCAGCTGTACTGGCTTCTGGTGCACGGCCGCGCGCGCCTGGACCGGCGGGCACTGGCCCGGGACGTCACCGTCGCGGTGCTCGCCATGGGCTTCTCCTACTGGTCGATCCAGGGCAGCGGCTACCAGACCGTCTACTACGGGCTCTTCGTCCTGCTCCTCGGCCTCCCGGTCTACGTCTGGCTCAAGCGCGACGGCGACGTGTCCGCGCGGCCCGGGCCGGCCGGGTCCGCGGCGCCTGACGCGCGTGCCCCCGAGACGCCGCCGGGCCCGTCCGGACGGCGGGCCGTCATCCCCCGCAGCCGCGGCAGGGCTCCCCTGCGCCACCACGACTGACCGACCGCGGCCCATCCCACCGAAGGACATCCCGTGAACACCTTCCACGTCGACTCCGAGACCGGCCGCCTCCGCCAGGTGATCCTGCACCGTCCGGGCCTGGAGCTGTCCCGCCTGACCCCGCGCAACGTCGACGCGCTCCTCTTCGACGACATCCTGTGGGCCAAGCGGGCCCGCGAGGAGCACGACGCCTTCGCCCAGGTCCTGCGCGACCACGGGGCACGCGTGCACTACTTCGCCGATCTGCTGGCGCACACCCTCGACGTCCCCGGGGCGCGGGACTGGCTGCTGGAGCGGATCGTCACCCCGGCCACCGTAGGTCCCGCCCTGGCCGACCCGGTCCGCGCCTTCTGCTCCGATCTGGACGGCGAGACCCTCGCCGGGTACCTCATCGGCGGACTGCTCAAGAGCGACCTCCCGCTCACCGCTCCGCACAGTCTGATGTGGAACGCGTTGGGCACCGAGGAATTCGCCCTGGCACCACTGCCCAACCACCTCTTCCCGAGGGACAACTCCTGCTGGATCTACGACCGGCTGTCGGTCAACCCCATGGCCAAGCCCGCCCGGCGGCGCGAGAGCCTGCACGCCGAGGCCGTCTACCGGTTCCACCCGATGTTCGCCGGGGCCGCTCCGGCACCGCTCCTCGACGGACCGGTGGGCACCCTGGAGGGCGGGGACGTCCATGTCGTCGGCAACGGCGCCGTCATGGTCGGCATGGGGGAGCGGACCACCGCGCAGGCCGTGGAGAACCTTGCCGCCCGCCTCTTCGCCGAGCACACCGCCAGTCGGCTGATCGCGGTCCAACTC
This sequence comes from Streptomyces sp. NPDC044984, assembly GCF_040646935.1. Classification (NCBI taxonomy): domain Bacteria; kingdom Bacillati; phylum Actinomycetota; class Actinomycetes; order Kitasatosporales; family Streptomycetaceae; genus Streptomyces; species Streptomyces sp. NPDC044984. The sequence goes on along the minus strand of NZ_JBEZBE010000013.1, from coordinate 3,659 downwards.
CCCTCCGAGCGGGCCTACATGCACCTCGACACGGTGCTGACCATGGTGGACCGGGACACCTTCGTCCTCTACCCGGGTCTCGCCGACTCCCTGCGCTCGTGGACCCTGATGCCCAGTGGACGGCACGAGGCCGGCTTCGCCGTCACTCCGAACTCCGACCTGGCCACCGCGCTGGCCGAAGCGCTCGAACTCGACAAGGTACGCATGCTGTCCGCGCCACAGGACCTCCGCAACGCCGAGCGCGAACAGTGGGACGACGGCAGCAACTTCCTGGCGCTGTCCCCCGGAGTGGTCGTCGGCTACGAACGCAACGTCACCACCAACACCTACCTGCGCAAGCAGGGCATCGAAATCGTCACCATCGCCGGTGCCGAACTCGGCCGCGGCCGGGGCGGACCGCGCTGCATGAGCTGCCCGATCGAACGCGACCCCGTCACCTGACCGCACCACTGCGAGGAACCGTCATGACCGTCGACCTGCGAGGCCGCTCCTACCTGAGCGAACTCGACTTCACCGCCGAACAGATCCACCACCTCCTCGACCTCACCGAAGAACTGAAGAAAGCCAGGCGTGCCGGCACCGAACGGCCCCGCCTGACCGGAAAGCACCTGGCCCTGGTCTTCGAGAAGACCTCCACCCGCACCCGCTGCGCCTTCGAGGCCGCCGCCGCCGACCAGGGCGCCGCCACCACCTACCTGGGTCCCGGCGACACCCATGTCGGCACCAAGGAGTCCGTCGCCGACACCGCCCGCGTCCTCGGCCGCATGTTCGACGGCATCGAATACCGGGGCTCCGCCCAGTCGACCGTCACCGACCTCGCCGCCCACGCGGGCGTGCCCGTGTACAACGGACTGACCGACACCGCACATCCGACCCAGAGCCTGTGCGACGTCTTCACCATGCGCGAGCACAGCCCGAAACCACTGGCGGAGATCAGCTACTGCTACCTCGGGGACGCCCGCAACAACATGGGCAACTCCCTGCTGTCCATGGGAGCCCTGCTCGGTATGGACGTACGGATCGCCGCCCCCGGAGCACTGTGGCCCGAACCCGGCCTCGTCGCAGCCTGCCGCTCCCTCGCCGCCCGCAGCGGGGCCCGCATCACCCTGACCGAGGACGTGGAGGAAGCCGTCCACCGCGCCGACTTCCTCCACACCGACGTATGGGTGTCCATGGGGGAGCCGGCGGAGACCTGGCGGGAGCGCGTCGAACTGCTGCTGCCCTACCGCGTCGACGACAAGACGATGACGGCCACCGGCAACCCGGACGCCAGGTTCATGCACTGCCTGCCGTCACTCCACGACCGCAGCACCCGTCTGGGCAGGCAACTCTTCGACACCTACGGACTGGACGGCCTCGAAGTCACCGACGACGTCTTCTCCTCGCCCGCCTCCCTCGTCTTCGACCAGGCCGAGAACCGGCTGCACACCATCAAGGCCGTACTCGTCGCCACCCTGGAGGACTGACCCATGCGCATCGTCGTCGCCCTCGGCGGCAACGCCCTGCTGCACCGGGGCGAACGCCCCGACGCCGCGGTGCAACAGGCCAACATCGACAGGGCCGTCACCGCCCTCGCCGCACTCGCCCGTGACAACGAACTCGTCATCACGCACGGCAACGGCCCCCAGATCGGCCTACTGGCCGTCGAAAGCGCCGCTGATCCCGCCCTGTCCACTCCCTACCCGCTGGACGTCCTGGGTGCTCAGACGCAGGGCATGATCGGGTCGTTGCTCGCCCGGGCCCTGCGAGGTGCCCTCCCCGGACGGCAGGTCGCCGCGCTCGTCACCCACACCGTGGTCCGTGCGGGCGACCCGGCCTTCGCGCGGCCCACCAAGTTCGTCGGCCAGGTCTACTCGCGGGAGGTGGCGCACGTCCTCGCCCGCAAGCGCGGCTGGCACATCGCCAAGGACACCACGGGATGGCGCCGCGTCGTCCCGTCCCCAGCGCCCGAGGCCATCGTGGAGACGGACACCGTCCACGCCCTGCTGAGCAGCGGAACGCTCGTCGTCTGCGCCGGCGGCGGAGGCGTCCCCGTCACGGCCGATCACGACACCGGGGCGCTGACCGGAGTCGAAGCCGTCGTCGACAAGGACTTCACCGCCGCTCTCCTGGCCGAGGAACTCAAGGCCGATCTCCTGCTCATCCTCACTGACGTCCCGAACGTGTACGCCGACTTCGGCACGCCTCGCCAGCAGCCCGTGCTCGACGTGACCCCCGCTCAACTTCGGGACAGCGCCTTCCCCGAGGGTTCGATGAAGCCCAAGGCCGAGGCCGCTGCCCGGTTCGTGGAACGGACCGGTGGCCTGGCCGCGATCGGAGCCCTCGACGCCGCGTACGCCATCGCCCACGGAACATCGGGGACGCTCGTACGACCCGAACTCCCCATCGGATGACAAGCAGCAGGCGGCGCACCGGAGAGTCGGATTCCGGGACGGCCGGCTCCTGGCCAAGGACCAGTGGCCCCTGCTGTCACCGCCTGACGGGACCAAGAATCGAAGCAGCCTGAAGGAGGATCTCCATGACCCGCACCATCACCGTCGGACTGGACGGCTCGCCGGCGAGCCTGGCTGCCGCAGACTGGGCCGCGCACGAGGCACAGCTCAGGGACCTGCCTCTGAGGCTCGTGACCGCGTGGGAGTGGCAAGCCCCTGCCTTCGCACCTGCGACCGGAATCGGCGTGCCGGTGCCGCCGAGCGACCTCCAGCGGGCATCGGCACAGCACCTGCTGGCCCAGGCGCGCTCCCGCGTCGGCGAGACCCGCCCCGGGCTGCGGATCGACACGGACGAGATCCCCGGCCTGCCCGTCCCGGCCCTGCTGAAGGCCGCCGAGGAGGCCGAGCTGCTGGTACTGGGCTCCCGCGGACTGGGCAAGGCGGCGGGATACCTGCTCGGTTCCGTCTCCCATGCCGTCCTGGCCTCGTGCGAGCGGCCCGTCGTCCTCGTCCGTGCTGCCGAGCACGGCGAAGAGGAGGTGACGGCGGAGACCTCGGCACGCGAGGTCTCCGCCGTCTCCGGCCACCGTGACGTCGTCCTGGGCCTGGACCTGCACAAGCCCAATGACGCGGTGATCGACTTCGCGTTCGACGCGGCTTCACGGCGCGCCGCACGCCTACGGATCATTCACGGCTGGACGCTGCCGCCCTACTACTACGGCGGCGCGCTCATGCCCGACCTGAACGACGGCATGGTCAAGCAGGTACGGAGCGAACTGTCCGACGTCCTGCGACCGTGGCAGGACAGGTACCCCGCCGTGGAGGTTCACGCGCAGGCCACGATCGGTGGTGCCGGGCGCCACCTGGTCGACGCCTCCTACGACGCCGCCCTCGTGGTGGTGGGCAGGCAGAACCGTCGGGCGGCGGTCGGCGCTCATATCGGGCCGGTGACCCAGGCGCTGCTGCATCATGCCGTCGCTCCGGTGGCGGTGATCTCGCACGACTGACCGAGAAGGACTGCCCAGGGCAGCGAACGCAACGAGGGAGGCCTCCACCTGTCCGATCCTCAGCCCGCCTGTACGCGATGCGTGAGACACCGCCGCGTACAGGCGGGCTGTTTCATCGCCGGTGGTGGCCGAAGGTCCCTGTGGACTGGGGCTGTTGAGTCCCTTGGGTGTGGACCTTCGGCGTCGGGTGCGCGGTGGTGGGGGCCGGGAGAGTGGGTGG